>NZ_VMMV01000130.1:0-12765 GCF_013277375.1 Streptococcus sp. 3613 | reverse complement strand
CTCGACATGGCTGTGCCCCCTCTTTGATGTAATCTAATGCTCGCTGTTTAAAATCTGTACTACATGCATAGCTTTATTATAACATGCTTGTTTGAAACTAAGCGACTATAAAATATTAGCAATAAGCTTATTTAGAGATTTTAATATAGGAGGTGAAAAATATAGAGCAACAAACTTTTATATCTATACTTTTGTTGAGAACTTAGAAAGTATAGGAGATAAACCGTCACAATGGAACTCTGATTTGAATCATTTACTCAATGAAGAGGGTATGTATCTGAATAAAGAGGCTTTGATTCATTTTGAGTATAATGAATCAGAAAAAAATATGGTATTATAAATAGGAAAAGGAGATAAATTATCATGGAAATTAATCAAGTAATCATTAACATTTCTGCTAGACATGTTCATTTAAAGAGGGAACATTTAGATATTTTATTTGGTGAAGGATACCAACTAAACAAGTTAAAAGATTTGTATCAGCCTGGTGAATTTGCTGCTGAAGAACAGGTTACAATTCAGTCGGCATCTGGCGAGATTAATCGTGTCAGGGTATTAGGACCAATTCGTCCTTATACACAAGTTGAGGTTTCTAAAACAGATTCTAGATTATTAAAGATAACTCCACCAGTACGTACTTCGAGTGAGATTGAAAACTCTTCACCGATTACCATTATAGGACCTAATGGAAGAGTTAATTTAGATGAAGGGTGCATTATTGCTAATAGACATATTCACTTTGCCACAGAAGAAGCTGAGGAAATGGGTCTTAAAAATGGAGATATAGTTTCTGTTGAAGTAAAAAGCGAAAAAAGTGCTACTTTGCATGATGTTCATTGCAGAGTGAGTGATAAATATAGATTGGAAATGCATATTGATACTGATGATGCGAATGCACTTCTTTTATCAGGAGGTGAGATTGGCACGATTATAAAAGAGTAGAAATGGAGATTATCGAAAGTTGATTAAGGCATTAATAATTAGAAATTTTCAAATGTATACTAGATTTTTTCCAGTAGCTCTATTCCTGAATCGATTGTTAGATGCCATTTTTCAGCTTTTAGGGTATTGGTTAATTGCTCATTATCTTTTTAATAACAAATTAGTAGTTAGTCAAGTAGAAGTGATTGATTATTTTACTTTCGCTGCTGCTGGGATGCTTTACTACAATGTTGCTGTTGCTATTTTGATGAATGTAGGGCGTTCATTGATGGTTGAGGTTCGAGAGGGAACCTTGGAAAGCTTATTTATAACTCCATATAGTATTTTCAGCTATTATATAGGCGTGTTCATTGAACAGCTTGGAAGAACTTTTATGGAGTTTTGTTCACTTTTTATTATTTCTATTTTGCTCGGTGCAAAGTTCATGGCAACTCCAATATCCTATTGGCTGTTGAGAGTTATGTTGTTATTGTTTTAATATCATTTTCTATGAGTGTTTTTGTTGCTAACATAATGCTCTGGTTAAGAGATACATTTATAAGTCAGAATACGTTATTTATTTTGATATTTTTAGTATCTGGTGTTACATTTCCTAGGACAGTGCTTCTTGATTTTCTAAAATGTGTTGGTGATTTATTACCAATTACTTATGGCTTAGAGATAGTTAGACTAATATCTTCTGGAGATTTGGAATCGCTTCAACTATGTCTATTGATTTTTAAAGTTTTACTTCTCTCATTAGTTTTTATTGTGATTGGCTTGCTCAGTTATAAAAAGATGGAGAAGAAAGTGATCGAATATTTAACAATTTAGGAGAATTCCGATGTTAGAAGTAAAAAATGTATCTAAAAGTTATCTTACAAAAACGAAGATTAATTTACTAAAAAGAAAAAGTAAGCTATTAATAATGTTTCATTAAAAATTCCAAGAGGAAAAATAATTGGAGTTTTAGGAGAAAATGGGGCAGGCAAAACAACCTTAATAAAAATGATGACAACGCTTCTAAAACAAGATTCAGGAGAAATTACAATTAATGGAATTGATATTAATGATAATTTAAAGGATACTCGAAGTAAAATCAATGTTATAAGTGATGGAGAGAGAAATCTTTTTATATGGTCTAAAATTGATACTTCAATTTCATATGACCACTTATTGAGAAAATTAACATCTGAATATGATGTATCAGAGAAAAAAGCAGATAAAGACTTGAAAAGAATTATTAACCAATTTAGTGAACTTGAGTTTGTTTCAGTTAAGGGAGGTTAATGTTGCTTTTTCTGAAATATATTTAATGCTTATATCGAAAATACTTAGAAAAGTCTTGAAGTTTTGTGGCTCTTTATCAACTTGTAGTGGGGTGATGAAAAGAGTGGTTAATACTAGACATACTTCAAAAAGCATTGTACGATAGTAACATGAAATTAGCTAAACAAGAAATCACCTTTCTCTTTAAAGACCTTACTAAGCCTCTAACACAAAGTCTTCCAATCGTTCTGCTTTGTTTGATGGGAAAATCCTATCAAGAGATGATAGAGCGTCTAGACTGTAGTTTGGTGAAATTTAAAGAAGGATGAGGAGTTAGGTTCGGACTCTCTCCTTCAAGAAAGACGTGGTGGTTGTAACCACGTTTATATGACAGTCAAGGAATAGATAGTTTTCCGGTCATTTGAAAACTTCAGAGGAAGAGGAAGTTGTTACAGTAGATTTCCTGCAAAATCTAGATTGAATTGTAATAAAAATGAATTCATTGCTTATAACGTACCGGACTAGGATATACAGGCCGTTGTAGGACAAGTGTTCTAGAGATTGTTTCTCAGGAGGTTTAGTGATACTCCATTTCTTCAGTCCTATCAAAAGGAGATTAGTCGTTCCTACACAGGTGATGCTTTCTGTCAACTGTTGAAGCGACATAGCTGGCGCACTGTTGCCCTAGATCCTAAGAAAGCAGGCGCTCAAACCATTGCCGCGTCTAAACATCCCATCTCTATTCAAGAAGGTAAGAAAACGCTTTAAAGATAGTAGATGCTTTCGTAAGCTTGGGTTCATGCATCAAAGATGAGGCTGGTTTCGGATAGGCAGTAAACTAGGATCTTGTTAGCCACCTAAAGGAATAGGTCCTCCTGTCCATAGTCATTCCGTGCATGAATTCTCTTACTGTTAGAGAGCTGTTGATGCTTATAGAGGAGCATCCTTTTTCCTGCTTGCCGGAGGATGCCATACTGAATGGAGGAAAGCTTGTTTACAAGAACTGTCACAGGCCTATCCAACTGATTTTATTTTACTAGTCATGGATCATGCCCTAGGGCATCCATCAAGTAGCTTAACTATTCCAAATCATATTGGCTTTCCCTTTATTCCCCCATACAGGCCAGAGATGAATCCTATTGAACAGATGCAGAAAGAGCTTGGTGAAGGTGGCTTCCAGAATAAAGCATTTCAAACCTTGGAAGCTGGCATTGATACATTTCAAGAGATCATACAAGGATTAGAGAGGAGTGTTGTAAAGTCCATCGTTAAAAGAGAATGAACCAGAATGCTTTTTGAAAATAGATATGAGTATTAGTTGAACTGCCCTATGCCGAACGGCACCTACGGTGGTGTGAGAGGGACTAGTCTTAGCCCCTACTCGATTCAATCTGTACCCACACAATTCTTCTTTTTTTATCTTGTGATTCACTCTGTTCTATTTTAAAATGAAATGGTAGCTACCAATATAAATGATGAGGATAAAACAAATGACTGAAAATCGTTATGAATTAAATAAAAATTTGGCACAGATGCTCAAAGGTGGGGTTATCATGGACGTTCAAAATCCTGAACAGGCTCGTATTGCAGAGGCTGCTGGTGCGGCTGCTGTTATGGCTTTGGAGCGGATTCCAGCTGATATTCGTGCAGCTGGTGGTGTTTCCCGTATGAGTGATCCAAAGATGATTAAGGAAATCCAAGAAGCGGTTAGCATTCCAGTGATGGCTAAGGTTAGAATCGGGCATTTTGTTGAAGCTCAGATTTTAGAGGCTATTGAGATTGACTATATCGATGAGAGTGAAGTTTTATCTCCAGCTGACGATCGTTTCCATGTGGACAAGAAAGAATTTCAAGTACCTTTTGTCTGTGGAGCTAAGGACTTGGGGGAAGCCTTGCGTCGTATCGCTGAAGGTGCTTCCATGATTCGTACTAAAGGAGAACCGGGTACAGGAGATATTGTCCAAGCTGTTCGCCATATGCGTATGATGAATCAGGAAATTCGCCGTATTCAAAACCTACGCGAGGACGAACTTTATGTTGCTGCCAAGGAATTGCAAGTCCCTGTAGAATTGGTTCAATACGTCCATGAACATGGGAAATTGCCAGTTGTAAACTTCGCAGCTGGAGGCGTTGCAACGCCAGCAGATGCTGCACTTATGATGCAATTAGGGGCAGAGGGTGTATTTGTCGGTTCAGGTATTTTTAAGTCAGGCGATCCTGTTAAACGAGCGAGTGCCATTGTTAAGGCTGTGACTAACTTCCGTAATCCTCAAATCCTAGCTCAAATCTCTGAAGATCTAGGAGAAGCTATGGTTGGTATCAATGAAAATGAGATCCAAATTCTCATGGCTGAGCGAGGAAAATAGATGAAAATCGGAATATTGGCCTTGCAAGGTGCCTTTGCAGAGCATGCAAAAGTGCTAGATCAATTAGGTGTCGAGAGTGTTGAAATCAGAAATTTAGAGGATTTTCAGAAATCTCAGAGTGACTTGTCGGGTTTGATTTTGCCGGGTGGTGAGTCTACAACCATGGGCAAGCTCTTACGAGACCAGGACATGCTGATTCCCATTCGAGAAGCCATTCTATCTGGTTTACCAGTATTTGGAACCTGTGCAGGCTTGATTTTGCTGGCTAAGGAAATTACTTCTCAGAAAGAGAGTCATCTAGGAACTATGGATATGGTGGTCGAGCGCAATGCCTATGGGCGCCAATTAGGAAGTTTCTATACGGAAGCAGAATGTAAGGGAGTTGGTCAGATTCCAATGACCTTTATCCGTGGTCCAATTATCAGCAGTGTTGGAGAAGATGTAGAAATTCTAGCAACAGTGAATAATCAAATCGTTGCAGCCCAAGAAAAAAATATGTTGGTAACTTCTTTTCATCCTGAATTGACTGATGATGTAAGCTTGCACCAGTACTTTATAAATATATGTGAAGAAAAAAGATAGTAAAAAAGCGCAAAAAATCACTTCCTGTGCTATACTATAATTGAAATTTTTTTAGTTTTTGCGTTAGAAATGTTTCCTCAGTCCTAGCGCCTTTTCTTTTTGATAAGTATGCTTGGTGGAGAGTAGTTTGTAAATGATTCTGAAGATCTTATGAGCACAAGCAATGACGGCTTTCATATTGCTTCCTCTTTAGGAAATTCGATTATAAAACTCTAAGCAGGCTCTGCCTGCTTAGAGTTTTACATGTAATAAACAATGGCGATGTATTGGAGTGCGGACGCAGCTAGGATAAAGAGATGCCAAATCATGTGGAAATAAGGTTTTTTCTTGGCGTAAAATCCAGCCCCAACTGTATAAGAGAGTCCGCCAGTTACCATGAGACTCCAGAAAATTGGTGTCGTTTGACTGATAATGGCAGGAATGATAGCCAGAACCAACCAGCCCATAATCAGGTAAAGAGCAAGGCTAAATTTTTCATTGACTTTTTTAGCAAGGATTTTATAGAGAATACCAAAGATGGTCGTTCCCCATTGGATAGCAATAATCAGATAGCCAAACCAGTTATTCATCAAGGTTAAGACGACTGGCGTATAAGAGCCTGCGATAGCCACATAAATCATAGAATGGTCAATAATTCTCAAGACGTATTTGTGGGTCGAACCATAGGCCATAGAGTGGTAAATGGTGGATGAGAGGAACATGAGAAAGAGACTGATAACGAAAATGGAAACGCCGATAGAGGATAAAAAGCCATGTGCTTCGTAACTATAGGTGGATGAAATAGGGAGTAAGATGAGCATGATGACTGCACCCACAGCATGGGTCACACTATTAGCAATCTCTTCTCCGAAACTGAGTTGTTTGCTGAGTTTAAGACTAGTGTTCATTGGATTACCTCCTCTTGAGTATGATGGATTAAGGCTAGGGTTTGATGATAGAGTTTAACGGTTTGGCAGCTGGTTTGGATGATAGGGTTAGCTGGGTCAATTCCTTGGTTCATGTAGTTCACAAAAGCATCGTAGAGTTGCTCTGAACTTGCTTGACTTTGTAGAGTATTCAGTGTCTGAGCGATTTCTTGAATCGAAAATACAGACTTGAGGGTTGTGATAGCAATCAGACGGGCAATCTGTTGACGTTGGTATTTTTTCTTGTCAGGTTTTGTCAGGTAACCATGTTTGACATAATTGTTAACCATAGATGCTGTCAGGCCTTTGTCTTTATCAGGAGAGATAGGGGCACAGACCTGATTGACATAGAGTAAAACCTGGTCCAGATAGAGGTCAATATTTGGAATTTCTGCCCATTTTGGGTAGGAAAAGGTAGTTTTCATTTTCAACTCCTTTTTATCTAGTTTTAATAACTAGATTATAAAATAACAAAAACAGAAAGTCAAGTTTTAACTGCTTGTAGAAAGACTTAAATTATGCTAGGATGGGAGAAACTAGTCAGAAATGAGGAGAAAAGATGGAGATTCGTTTAGCTTTTCCAAATGAAGTAGATGACATCATGCAAGTGATGGAGGATGCTAAAAAATGTTTAGCGGATGCTGGTAGTGACCAGTGGCAAAATGGTTATCCAAATGCTGATATTATTATTGAAGATATTATCTCAGGTCAAGCCTATGTAGCCTTGGAAGAGGGAGAACTACTAGCCTATGCTGCTGTGACCAAGAGTCCAGAGGCAGCCTATGAAGCCATTTATGAAGGCAACTGGCAAGTTGGGGAGTCAGAGTACCTAGTCTTTCACCGTATTGCTGTGGCAGCAGATGTGCAGGGACAGGGAGTTGCTCAAACCTTTTTAGAGGGCTTGATTGAAGGTTTTGATTATCTAGATTTTCGCTCAGATACGCATGCTGAAAACAAAGCTATGCAGCATATTTTTGAAAAACTCGGTTTTAAACAGGTTGGTAAGGTTCCAGTTGATGGCGAACGCTTGGCCTATCAAAAATTAAAGAAATAATGCAAAAGAAGTATGTAAAAATGCTCTATTCTTCGCCGATTGGCTCCCTTTCTCTCGTAGCTGATGACCATTATTTGTATGGAATTTGGGTTCAGGAGCAGAAGCATTTTGAGAGGGGACTAGGAGATGAGACGATAGAAGCAGTTGTTAGTCATCCCATTTTAGACCCAGTTATTACTTGCTTAGATGCTTACTTTAAAGGCAAGCCTAAGGATTTATCCGACTTGCCCTTGGCTCCAATTGGAACGGATTTTGAAAAGCGAGTTTGGGACTATTTACAGGGAATTCCTTATGGTCAGACAGTGACATATGGGCAAATAGCCCAAGACCTGCAAGTGCCTTCTGCTCAAGCAATTGGTGGAGCGGTAGGACGCAATCCTTGGTCTATTCTAGTACCTTGTCACCGTGTGCTGGGAGCAGGCAAGCGTCTGACTGGTTATGCCGCAGGAGTGGAAAAGAAAGCCTGGCTCTTGGAGTATGAAGGCGCAGATTTTAAAGATATAAATAATAGAAAGTGAAAGACATGTTAGAATTTATCGAATACCCAAAATGTTCAACTTGTAAAAAAGCAAAACAAGAATTAAACCAACTCGGTGTGGACTACAAAGCCGTCCATATCGCCGAAGAAACACCTAGCCAAGAAGTTATTTTAAACTGGCTGGAAACCTCAGGGTTTGAATTGAAGCAATTTTTTAACACCAGTGGAATCAAATACCGTGAATTAGGGTTAAAAGATAAGGTAGGAAGTCTGTCAAACCAAGAAGCAGCTGAGTTGCTAGCAAGCGACGGCATGTTGTTAAAACGGCCAATTTTAGTAGAAAATGGAACTGTTAAACAAATCGGTTATCGAAAACCTTATGAAGAATTGGGATTGAAATAGTTTTTACTTATCTCTCTGATAGATAAAATATATAACCTCCCTGTTTTAAAGTATGATAAACTAGTAGGTAGACAAAGACTGTATCTGACCGTAGCAAATAATTTCATTGACGGCAGAAGTATGGTAGAATGAATCATTATCAGGAGAGGATGTTTTTATGAATGTTACAACGATTTTAGCATCAGATTGGTATCAAAACTTGATGCAATTGATTCCGGATGGCAAGCTTTTTAGCTTGCGTTCGGTCTTTGATGGAATTCCGAGAATTGTTCAACAACTTCCAACAACGATTATGTTGACAATTGGTGGTGCCTTTTTTGGCTTGGTTTTGGCGCTTCTTTTTGCCATTGTGAAGATCAATCGTGTCAAGATTTTATATCCCTTGCAGGCCTTCTTTGTTAGTTTCTTAAAAGGGACACCGATTTTAGTGCAGCTCATGTTGACCTACTACGGAATTCCTTTGGCTTTGAAAGCTCTCAATCAGCAATGGGGAACTGGTCTCAATATCAATGCGATTCCAGCCGCTGCTTTTGCGATTGTCGCCTTTGCCTTTAATGAGGCAGCTTATGCTAGTGAAACCATTCGTGCAGCCATTCTCTCAGTTAACCCTGGTGAGATTGAGGCGGCACGCAGTCTGGGTATGACCCGAGCGCAAGTTTATCGACGAGTGATTATTCCAAATGCAGCAGTTGTGGCAACTCCAACCTTGATTAACTCCCTCATCGGCTTGACCAAGGGAACTTCCCTAGCCTTTAGTGCGGGTGTTGTGGAAGTCTTTGCCCAAGCTCAGATTTTGGGTGGTGCCGATTATCGTTATTTTGAGCGCTTCATCTCCGTTGCTCTTGTTTATTGGGTAGTCAATATCGGAATTGAGAGCCTTGGTCGTTTCATCGAGAGAAAAATGGCTATTTCTGCACCAGATACAGTGCAAACAGATGTGAAAGGAGACCTTCGTTAATGATTAAGATTTCGAATTTAAGCAAATCCTTTTCAGGACAGACTGTCTTGGATCATCTGGACTTGGATATTCAAAAAGGGGAAGTTGTAGCCTTGATTGGTTCTTCAGGAGCTGGAAAATCAACCTTTCTTCGCAGTCTCAATTATCTTGAAACACCTGATAGTGGCTCGATTCAGATTGATGATTTCTCGGTTGATTTTTCTAAAATCACTCAAGAAGAAATCCTTGCCCTACGTCGCAAGTTATCTATGGTATTTCAGCAGTTTAATTTGTTTGAGCGCCGTACAGCACTTGATAATGTGAAAGAAGGCTTGGTTGTTGTCAAGAAATTATCTGACCAAGAAGCGACTAAGATTGCCAAGGAAGAGTTGGCTAAGGTTGGGCTTTCTGATCGTGAAAACCATTACCCTCGCCATTTATCAGGTGGACAAAAGCAACGGGTTGCCTTGGCGCGTGCGCTTGCTATGAAACCAGATGTCTTGCTCTTAGATGAACCAACTTCAGCCCTTGACCCAGAATTGGTCGGTGAAGTAGAGAAGTCTATTGCAGATGCTGCTAAGTCAGGTCAGACCATGATTTTGGTCAGTCATGACATGTCCTTTGTAGCCCAAGTGGCTGATAAGATTCTCTTCTTAGATAAGGGGAAAATCATCGAGTCTGGAACACCAGATGAGATTATCCACCATCCTAAAGAAGAGCGGACAAAAGAATTCTTCGCTAGTTACAAACGGACTTATATTTGATATAATAGATAAAGAAAAACTCAGTTAGCTGGACTAGCTGAGTTTACTCTTTAAAAAAGATAGAAATGAGAGAAATCATGCTACTGCAACTATTTTCTTTATATTTCGAGAGTTTGATCTTAACCACCATCCTCGTCCTGATTTTTTTAGGAATTTGGATTGGACTGAGAGCCATGTCGGGAGTTGATAAGACAGCCAAGGCTCGCCAAGCCCATCTCTATGATATGATTATGATTGGGGTCTTGGTTGTTCCAGTATTATCCTTTGCGGTTATGAGTTTAATTCTTGTTTTCAAGGCATAATCCTTGCGTGATTGACAAGAAAGAGTTAGAATAAAGATAGTTACAACAAGAAAGAAGGAAACTATATGTACGATACTATTATTATCGGTGCTGGACCTGCAGGGATGACTGCAGCCTTGTATGCTGCTCGAAGCAATTTGAAAGTAGCTTTGATTGAAGGTGGTCTGCCAGGTGGTCAGATGAATAATACATCTGATATCGAAAATTACCCAGGATATGCTAATATTAGTGGACCTGAATTGGCAGAAAAGATGTTTGAACCGCTTGAAAATCTCGGTGTTGAGCACATTTATGGATATGTTGAAAATGTCGAAGACCATGGTGATTTTAAGAAAGTGATGACTGACGACCAAACATATGAAACTCGTACCGTTATCGTAGCAACTGGTTCTAAACACCGTCCTTTGGGAGTACCTGGAGAAGAAGAACTGAACAGTCGTGGTGTTTCTTACTGTGCCGTGTGTGATGGTGCTTTCTTCCGTGACCAAGATTTGTTGGTAGTTGGTGGTGGAGATTCAGCTGTTGAAGAAGCCCTCTTCTTGACTCGTTTTGCTAAGACTGTTACCATTGTTCACCGTCGTGACCAACTTCGTGCTCAAAAGGTTTTACAAGACCGCGCCTTTGCGAATGAGAAAATCAGCTTTATCTGGGATTCTGTAGTGAAGGAAATCAAGGGTGAAAACCGAGTAGAATCTGTCGTATTTGAAAATGTGAAAACAGGTCAAGTGACAGAACAAGCCTTCGGTGGCGTCTTTATCTATGTTGGATTGGACCCTCTTAGCGATTTTGTTAAAGAATTGAATATCCAAGATCAGGCAGGCTGGATTGTGACAGATAACCACATGAAAACTGCAGTTGACGGTATCTTTGCAGTTGGAGATGTTCGCCAGAAAGACCTTCGCCAAGTAACAACAGCGGTTGGAGATGGAGCTATCGCTGGTCAAGAAGCCTATAAATTTATCACAGAACATAGTTAATCATAAAAAAGTTTCCAATCAGATGACTGGAAACTTTTTTATAGTCTGTTTCGGAAAACTTCGTACATGAGAATGGCCGCAGCAACACTGGCATTAAGGCTTTGAACATGGCCATTCATGGGAATGGTAATCATTTCATCGACCTGTTTTTTAATGTTGCTAGAGATGCCTTTTCCTTCATTTCCGATGATGAGGGCGATTTTCCCTTTTGTATTCCACTTATGGCAAGGAGTACCGTTCATATCCGTTCCAAAGGTCCAGAAGCCTTCATCCTTGACTTTGTCCAGAGTTTGGCTCAGATTGGTCACTCGGGCGATGGGAACGTGCTCGATAGCACCTGTGGCCGTTTTGGCAACGACGGGGGTAACACCTACAGCACGGTGCTTGGGAATGATGACACCTGAAACATTGGTCGCATCGGCTGTTCTCAGGATGGATCCTAGGTTGTGAGGGTCAGTCAAACCATCCAGAATCAATAGCAAAGGATTTTCTTCTTGGCGTGTTTTGGAAAGGATGTGATCTAGCTCGCTATAGGCAAATTCGGACACTCGTAAAACAAAACCTTGGTGGACAGCACCTTCAGTCATCTCAGAGAGGGATTTTTTTGAGGTCCAAGAAATGGACACCTTCTTTTCTGTAGCCAGTTCCTTGACTTTCTCAAGATTCTTACCTCGGAGATTTTCTTGGAGGTAGAGTTTGTTTCCAGTATTTGCAAGGAGGGCTTCGGTAACGGCGTGGACGCCATAGACAATATCATTTGTTTTCATGCCTCTATTATAACACAAAACCCCGTCTTGCAACGGGATTTTCTTTATTCTAGAATCAGTAAACCATCTTTAACTGCAAATGGGTCTTTTTCATTGATACGATCGTAAAACATGATACCGTTAATGTGGTCAATTTCATGCTGAACAACAATGGAGTTGTAGCCTTTGAGTTTGATACGGTGTTTTTCTCCATCTTTGTCAAAGTAGTCAACAGTAACGCGGGCATGGCGAACAACATAGCCAGGCACGTTGCGGTCTACAGACAGGCAACCTTCTCCTTCACCAAGAGCAGCGTCTTGAACAGAGTGAGAGACGATTTTTGGATTGTACATAATGGCTTGCAAGTCGTAGGCTTCCTGCGGAGTTTCGCCTTCTTCAACAATATTAGGTACCAAAACAGCGATAATGCGTTTTGAGATATCCAATTGAGGAGCAGCCAGTCCAACCCCACCGCGGAGTCCCAATTTTTCAGCCATGACAGGATCTTGGGAATGTTTAAGGAATTGCATCATCTTTTCGCCAAGGATGATTTCCTGATCAGATAAGGGGAAAGTAACTTCCTCAGCAACTGCGCGTAGAGTTGGGTTCCCCTCGCGGATAATATCGTTCATATCAATTAAGTGAGCAGCTTTTGTAATACGTTCTATTGCAGACATTTTCTCTCCTTTCATTACCTCTACATGATAACACAAAATGACAAGGATTGAAAGTATTATAGCCTTTAGGATTTATAGAAAATAGATAGGAAGTTCAATTCATACTCAATGAAAATCAAAGAGCAAACTAGGAAGCTAGCCGCAGGTTGCTCAAAGCACTGCTTTGAGGTTGTAGATAGAACTGACGAAGTCAGCTCAAAACATGGTTTTGAGGTTGCAGATAGAACTGACGAAGTCAGCTCAAAACATGGTTTTGAGGTTGCAGATAGAACTGACGAAGTCAGTAACATATATACGGCAAGGCGACGTTGACGCGGTTTGAAGAGATTTTTGAAGAGTATGAAACGAAAAGGAGGTAGGTCATTGTACTAGCCTCCTTTTGATA
>NZ_VMMV01000013.1:0-28008 GCF_013277375.1 Streptococcus sp. 3613 | reverse complement strand
AGACAAAACTCTCTGTCTTCGAGGTGGCTCCTAAGCCCTCTGAACGAAATCTCATTCTAGCTAGACTGGCGGAGAGAGTCGTGGATCGTAGACACCATATCCGATTCCAAAATCGTTGCTATATCCCTGTTGAACAAGGAAAAGAAGTCTACTTCAGCAGAAAGACGAAAGCATTCGTTATAAAAGAAGTTGACGGTGACATCTACCTCAATATCGCTGACAAGATCTATCACACAAAGGAGCTACTAGTTCATGAACTCTATTCGAAAAACTTTGAACCAGAACCAGAACAAAAAAAGAAAGACGCAAGTATATCCCTCCACAAACCCATCCGTGGAAACTCACATCTTTCAAACAATATCTTCAGAAAAATAAAAAGGATTATGAAGAGTTTACTAGTGAGGAGCTTCATTCTCCTCATCTACAAGTATAATCTATTTCTCGCTAAATGGGAAGCTGCTCCTTAAAGGAAATCACTCTATCCCTTACATTTAGGAGAGAGAAAATAAGGAGTCTAAGACAAGCATTTCATTTGATAAGAGGCTTGGAGCTGCTAGGCTGGAGAGCCAAGGCTAAGACTAGCCTTGGTTTAGCTGAAAAAATAGCTTCAAGGGTTCCTCGTGTCAAATGAAAGCAAAATAATTGCCCTCAATCTCACCATTTTTTGGGGCATCATCACTTTCGATTGACACTACTTTTTTAAAATTTTTTAATTAATTTTACAACTGCTTCCGTTCGAGCTGTATGTGGGAACATATCGACCGACTGGATATAATGAAGATCATAGACTTCTACTAAGCGTACCAAATCCCTTGCCAAAGTCGAAACATTACAAGAAATATAAACCATTTTTTCTGGTACATAGGTAAGAATTGTATCTAATAACTTGTCATCCAGACCTGTACGTGGTGGATCCACAATCAAAGCATCTGCTCGGTATCCTTCCTTGTACCAACGAGGAATAATCTCTTCTGCTGTTCCAGCTTCATAATGAGTATTGTCAAATCCCATTCTTTTGGCATTTCGCTTGGCATCTTCAATGGCTTCTGGAATAATATCCATACCTCTGAGTGTTTTTACTTTCTTTGCGAAGGCAAATCCAATCGTTCCAACTCCACAATAAGCGTCAATCAAATGGTCTTCTTTATCAACATCCAAGGCTTTTACCGCCTCGTTATAAAGAACTTCTGTTTGTTCAGGATTTAGTTGATAGAAAGCTCGAGGAGATAGTGAGAATTCATAGTCGAGTACACCTTCTTGAATACTCTCTTGTCCCCAGATAATCTCTGTCTTTTCACCATAAATCTCACTGGTTTTAGCTGTATTTGTATTCACAGCTACTGTCACAACTTCTGGAAAATCTTTAATTAAGTCTTTTACTAGTTGGGTTAAATTAAGCTGACGATTTGTAACAATAATAATCTGAACCTGTCCAGTCTTTCTTGCTCGTCGAACCATAATAGTCCTAACACCTAGAACTTTTCTCTCATCGGTGATTGGAATTTGGTGAAAAGTAAGTAATTCCGCTAGACGATTAGCAATCACTTGGGTTTCCTTGTCTTGTACCAGGCAATCTTTCAACTCTACTAAATAGTGAGAGTTTTGTGCATATAAGCCCGCCTTGACCTGATTTTTAAATTTTCTAGTCTGAAATTGTAACTTAGCTCTGTAATATTTTGGTTCCTGCATTCCAATAGTTGGACGAATTTCATAGTTTTCATATCCTGCAGGAGCAAATTTTTTCAGCGCTTGATGAAGCAAGTCCGTCTTGAACTCCAGCTGCTTATCATAATGCAGGTGCATGATTTGGCAGCCTCCGCACTCATTATAAATAGTACAAGCTGGCACAACGCGGAATTTAGACTTCTTGTTGACCTTTAATAATTTCGCTTCAACAAAGTTACGTTTAATAGAAGTAATCTGACAATAGATATCTTCGCCTTTGAGAGCACCGGGTACAAAGACTAATGTTTTTTGGTAAAAGCCGATTCCCTCACCATTAATTCCCATGCGCTTGATTTTTAATGGTATTTTTTGTTTTATTTTTAGATTCATAGGTCTATTATACCATGGAGTTTCTAAGATATTTAAGAATATGTTACAATAAAAGCATGAATTCAAAAACACCTCGCTTTAGTATACTAGATTTCCCTGAACGATTACGAAGCTATATCAAGGGAGCTAATCTCTCTGATAGTTCTTCTCATTCAAGTGCAACTGTCCTATATATAGATTCAGGTTACTATTTAAAAATAGATCAAAAAGGCAGATTAGCTCAAGAAGCTAAGATTGCAAGTTGGTTCGAAACTGAAGGATTGGGAACTCCAGTGATTACCTATTTATCAGCAAAAAAGGACTTCCTTCTGACCAAAGAAGCCATTGGCAGAAATGCTCTCGATTTTTTAAATCAACCCGAAAAACTCTGTCAAACCCTAGCTCAAGCATTAAACAAACTTCACAGTCTTAAACCACAATCTTTTCCGTCGGAAAATCATCTGAAGCGTTATAAAGAAAAAGCCTTAAAAAACTATCAGAAGGGGACTTTTTATAACAAGACTCTTCTGCCCCAATTTCATATTCACAGTCGTGAAGAAGCTTACCAACTGATACAAGAGAAAGGTTACATCCTCAAAGATGATGCTTTTATTCATGGAGATGCCTGCCTGCCAAATTTCATCTTGAAGGATGCCTCGCATTTTTCTTGCTTTATTGACTTGGGATTGGCTGGTTTTAGTGACCGACATATCGACCTCTTTTGGGCAATTTGGTCCCTTCATTACAACCTACAAGATGCTACGTATGCTGAATTATTTCTCGACTATTACGGTAGAGAATATGTAGATATGGATAAACTCCGACTTGTTGCAGCTTTCGAAGCATTTAGATGAAAGGAAATTATGAAAATCACAAAACTTGAAAAGAAAAAAAGACTCTATCTGATGGAGCTTGATAATGGCGACAAATGCTATATCACCGAAGACACAATTGTTCGTTTTATGTTATCGAGAGATAAGGTTATAAGTGAAGAGGAATTGAAAGAGATTCAGGACTTTGCTCAATTTTCTTATGGTAAGAATCTGGCCCTCTACCATTTATCCTTTAAAGCACGCACTGAAAAAGAGGTCAGAGAATATCTAAAAAAATACGATATTGATGAAAACATCGTTTCTCAAGTCATTGCTAATCTTAAAGAAGATAAGTGGATCAATGATAGCCAATACGCTTATGCTAGCATCAATGCTAATCAACTGTCAGGAGACAAGGGTCCTTATGTGCTGACTCAGAAACTAGCTCAAAAAGGGATTTCAAAATCTACTATAGAAGAGAACTTGAAAGAATTTGATTTTTCTGAAGTTGCTCAACGTGTAGCTAATAAACTATTGAAAAAATATGAGGGAAAACTTCCAGCTCGTGCCCTGCAAGATAAGATTATCCAGAGCTTGACTAACAAGGGCTTCTCTTATTCTGATGCTAAAATTGCCTTTGACGACTTAGATAGCCAAATTGACCAAGAAACGACTCAAGAACTCATCTTCAAGGAACTTGATAAGCAATATACTAAGTATGCTCGAAAGTATGAAGGATACGAACTGAAGCAGCGTTTAACTCAAGTTTTAGCACGAAAGGGCTACGATTTTTCGGATATAGCAAGCGCTCTTAGAGAATATCTTTAATATTTCCAAGTGAAATTCACAGATTTTAGGTAATTTTATGGTACAATAGTAAATGATAAACTTATAAATTGTAGAAAGTTGGTTAGTTATGAAGCTTCCAAAAGAAGGCGACTTTATTACAATTCAAAGTTATAAGCATGATGGGAGTCTCCACCGAACTTGGCGGGACACCATGGTACTAAAAACAACAGAAAACGCCATTATTGGTGTCAACGATCATACACTTGTTACCGAAAGTGATGGTCGTCGTTGGGTCACTCGAGAACCGGCTATTGTTTACTTTCACAAGAAATATTGGTTTAATATCATTGCCATGATTCGTGATAATGGAACTTCTTACTATTGCAATATGGCTAGCCCCTACTATCTGGATGAAGAAGCACTGAAGTATATTGATTACGATTTGGATGTTAAAATTTTTACAGATGGGGAAAAACGTCTCTTGGACGTTGAAGAGTACGAGCGTCACAAACGCAAAATGAATTATTCTGATGATTTGGACTATATTTTAAAAGAACATGTCAAAATTCTTGTTGATTGGATTAACAATGGACGTGGTCCTTTCTCAGAAGCCTATGTAAACATTTGGTACAAGCGCTATGTAGAACTAAAGAATCGGTAAAGTTGTCAAAGGTCAGGAACAAAATCCTGACCTTGTTTTTTTGGTAGTATAAAATAAATTGTGTAAAAACAAAAAGGAATAAATCCATTATAGCAGAGTTACAACACCTTACTAGAAAGAGATTTATGCAGAATTCGTAAAATATATAAAACAAATAGATATACTGTTATTTTTTAATGTTTCTGTTCCTTGTAAGTTTACAACAAACTTATATCGTTTAATACAAAAAATACGAAGATGATTAGTATAAAAAATACAGGTCAACTTCGTATTTTTTTATTTCCACATAGCATCAATCACTTGGTACAACATTTTAAAAACAATATCTCGACAGAGAAAATGGTATTTAATCTACCAGCTCATTTAATCGTTTTTGAAAATATAAAGCAATACTTTTAGATTCAATAAACTCAAAATATTTTATGACATCGTTCATTTGTTTAATTCCAGATTCTTTAGATTCAGTCAGATATATTTTATATCCTTTTACAAATTTGAATGTAGATTTTTCAAAAACTTTTGTGTCATCTTTTAATAATTTTTTTAATTTCATTTCAAAGTAGTCTGCATATATTAGATGTGAATTTTCAAGGCAACAGAACCAAAAATTTAAACAAGCTGACACAACTAAATTTCTATTCTTGCCGATTTTTTCGTAATAATGTGTACGCTCTAGTATTTCTTTTCCGACCATGTAAATATAATCTATTTCAAAAAGATGATATAAATTACCAATCAGCGTTATCTCATAGGACTCCCATCGTTCCTTCTGGAATAAATAGTCATACACTAAATTTAGATCATCTCTACTAACTACATGATTACAATCTATCTGATTTAATAATCCCTGAACCATAATTGTATTTATTTTATGAGTTTTTCCCCACTCTTCTCAAAAAGTTTTTGTTGCTCATTTTTTATTTCCTCCAACCCTTTAGTATTCAAACTATAAAAGTTCGGAGATAAATTAACCAAAAAATCATCACGCTCCGATCTTTTATAATGTTCTAGGTAATTACAAAAATTCTCTATCGAAACATTGATATTTGATAATAATTCAAAAAACGTTGAAAGAGAAATTTCATTTTCTCCCCTTTCAAATCTAGAAAGTTGAGATTTTGATATAGAATCAGCTGCAGCATACTCTAAAGAATATCCGTTTAATTTTCTAAAATATCGAAAAGCTTCTCCGTAATTTTTCACACTTTCATTCCCTTAACTTTCTTTTCGAGCGATAAACATACCATATTCTTTAGGAATGATCAACATACCATTATTAAACTCACTTTCCAATCTTTTACGTATTATTTCCTCTTCTAGTGAACCTATTTCTGAAATTCCTTTAAACGATTGGATGTATTTAACTAGGTCATCTATACTAGTTACCTGTAACTCATCATCATAGAGTAATGTATCGACAGAGTTAAAACACCTACTCAGGTACCTTTTACCATTTTGTAAAGTAAACGTTTTATTTTCTAAATCTTGATTAACCTCATCTTTAAATAAATTTGCCAAATAATTTACAACTCCATTTTCACCAAATGTAGCACAGTAAAAAATGCCTTCGGTTTTTAAGACCCTATTCACTTCAGAGAGAGCTTTAGGAATATCATTCACATGATGTAGAAGCATATTAGCAATAACAATATCAAAAGTTTCATTCTCAAAAGAAATCTTTTGAATATCCATTATCTCATAGTTGACATTGTCTCTATTTCCAATCACTGACTTCGTTGATTTTACCATATCTTTAGAAAAATCTGTAACAATCAACTGCTTCATTTTATCTATAGAATCACTATTGCTTTTCCACAGTTCTCCTGTACCACATCCTAATTCTAGAACCTTTACTTCATCAGTGATTTGGTAGTTAGAAAATATCCAATTATTAAATCCCAATTTATTTTTTGAATACTTCTTATGCAATTCTACTCGAATATCAAGATTATCATGACTTTTATATTGTTCAATTACTTTATCAATCATTTTAAATGCCCTCCACTCTATAATTTGACATTATATCACAAGAATAAAGATAGTGTTAAATAAGTTGTATAAATGCAAAAAAGGAATATTCCGTTACAGCAAAGTTGTAACACATTTCTATAAAGAAATTTATTCCTACGACTCAGTTTGGCATGCTTAACTTCCTAACTCAAAAACAAAGCATCGATTAATTTATCCGTTCTTCTTTTGAAACAGATTTGAACTGATAATTGCTCGTTTTAATTTAAGAAGCTCTTTTGAGCAAAACTTCATTTTTTTAAGAGTCCAACAATTTCTGTCTATCGCTTTTCTACTAGCAAAAAACCTACCTTGAGGCAAGTTTTCATTTATATATCTAATTTCGTAATAGTATAGTAAAATGAAATAAGGACAGTCAAATCGATTTCTAACAATGTTTTAGAAGTAAAGGTGTACTATTCTAGTTTCAATCTACTATAAATTTGATATGAGAATAGTCTTTCTCAACATCCTTATCCAACAAGAATGCTGTGGCGTCCTTCTTAACTTGAACCAGGTCAATATTCTGGGCTTGGGCTGCATAGACGCAGCCACAATAACATTGACGATAGATATCATACTCCTCACACATCTCTACTGAACGTTTGTAGCCTTGATTTTTCTTGAAATCGCTGGGAAGATAGTGGGTCGTGTAAATTTTTTGCACATCGATTCCGATGCTATTGATGGTTTGAGAATTCTTATGAGGACTGATAGTCAAAGCTGAACCAAAGTAGTCAAAGCCCAAGTCCATAGCCACTTGCGCTGTTTTATCAAGTCGGTAGTCAAAATAAACCTTGCAACGGTCGCCACCTTCGGGCTCCTCCTCTAGTCCCCTAACTAGTTTTCGGTATTCATTGGGTTCGTAGGGAGCTTCTAGGTACTGAACCGTATTTCCTGTCCGCTCATTAAAATCACTAACAAGTTTCTTGGTGACATAGACCCGCTTATGGTATTCTACCTTGGGATGGATATTAGAATTGGCAAAATAGATGGTCACATCTGCATACTTGGTCAAATATTCTAGTGTATAGGTACTACAAGGAGCACAGCAAACATGCACGAGAATGGTTGGCCGCTGCTCATTTTTCTCCCATGCTTGTACCATTTTCTGCATGACACGGTCATAATTAATCTTCTGATTGGGGGTCATCTTGCACAGAATTTCTTCTACATCGATCATGTTCTTCTCCTTTTTCTAGTCTTATTTTATCATATAAGTTAGGAGAGCTCAAATCAATTTAGAAGTGAATATTATAAAAAGAAGGGTTAGTCATTCCCTCCTTTTGTGTTTTTTATAAGTTGTTTTCTATAGAAAGCTTACATCATCCCGCCCATCATACTTGGATCCATTGCTGGAGCTGGGGCTACTGGTTCTGGTTTATTGGCTACGACTGCTTCTGTTGTCAAAATCAAGCTGGCTACAGATGCTGCATTTTGTAGGGCTGAACGACTCACTTTAACTGGATCAATGATACCTTGATCAATCATGTTAACCCACTCGCCAGTTGCTGCGTTGAATCCTATACCAAGCTCAGCATTTTTCAAACGATCGATAACGATAGAGCCTTCAAATCCTGCATTGTGAGCAATTTGACGAACAGGTTCTTCCAAAGCACGGAGAACAATATTACGTCCTGTTGCTTCATCTCCTGTCAATTCCAAGGTAGCAACAGCTGGAATCACATTGGCAAGAGCTGTTCCACCACCTGCAACAATACCTTCTTCAACAGCTGCACGAGTAGCGTTGAGGGCATCTTCAATGCGGAGTTTCATTTCTTTCAACTCAGTTTCAGTTGCGGCTCCGACCTTAATAACCGCTACACCACCTGACAATTTGGCCAAGCGTTCTTGCAATTTTTCACGGTCAAATTCAGAAGTTGTAGTTTCGATTTGAGACTTGATAACCGCAACACGGTGAGAAATCGCTTCAGGATTTCCTGCACCTTCTACAATAACCGTGCTATCTTTGTCCACGGTCACTCTCGCTGCTTGACCAAGAGCTTCAATTGTCGCATCTTTCAACTCAAGACCAAGGTCTTCTGTGATAACTGTTCCGCCTGTTAAGATGGCGATATCTTCAAGCATGGCTTTGCGACGGTCACCAAAACCAGGTGCCTTGACTGCTACTACGTTGAAGGTTCCACGAATCTTGTTCAAAACAAGAGTTGGAAGAGCCTCACCATCCACATCATCCGCAATAATCAAGAGTGGACGATTGCTTTGGAGAATGCTTTCCAAAAGTGGCAAGATTTCTTGGATATTGGAAATTTTCTTGTCTGTAATCAAAATGTACGGATTTTCAAGGTCAGCCACCATTTTTTCGCTATCTGTCACCATGTACTGTGAAAGGTAACCACGGTCAAACTGCATTCCTTCTACGACTTCAAGCTCTGTTTCCATACCACGTGACTCTTCGATGGTGATGACACCGTCTTTGCCAACTTTTTCCATTGCTTCAGAGATGTACTCACCAACTTTTTCAGAACGAGAAGATACGGCTGCAACTTGAGCGATAGCTTCTTTATTGGCAACAGGGATGGCGTTGTTTTTCAAAGCTTCAACTGCTGCGGCAACTGCTGTTTCAATCCCACGACGAATACCGATTGGATTTGCACCTGCTGTGACGTTTTTGATTCCTTCACGGACGATAGCTTGGGTCAAGACTGTTGCAGTCGTAGTTCCGTCACCTGCGATATCATTGGTTTTAGAAGCTACTTCTGATACTAACTTAGCACCCATATTTTCAAAATGGTCTTCCAATTCGATTTCTTTGGCAATGGTCACACCGTCATTGGTAATCAAGGGTGAACCGAATGACTTTTCAAGAACGACATTGCGACCTTTTGGTCCCAAGGTTACTTTAACAGTGTCTGCAAGAATATCGACACCACGAACCATGGCTGAACGGGCATCTGATGAAAATTTAATTTCTTTTGACATACTTACTTTCTCCTTCTATTCCTCAATGATTGCCAAAATGTTAGCTTCGCCTACGATGATGTACTTTTCATCTCCATCTTTGACATCAAGACCTGCGTGGGCTTCAACTAAGACACGATCTCCAGTTTTAACACTTGGAGCAACCAAGTCACCGTTCAAGGTACGAACACCTTGTCCAGTAGCCACAACTTGAGCTGTTTTGGTTTTTTCTTGGGCTGAGCCTGCAAGGACAAAGCCCCCAACGGTTTGTTCTTTTTCTTCTATTTTTAAGACCACACGGTCCCCTAATGGTTTCAACATCTGATTTCCTCCATAATGAGATAGATATTATTAGCACTCTTTGAACTTGAGTGCTAATTCATAATTCTATTGTATCACTTGGTCAGAAATAGTCAAGAAAAAAGTCTGACTTTCTCAAGATAAAAAGCCTGAGACCAACTCAGACTTTTAATGTTTATACTCAATGAAAATCAAAGAGCAAACTAGGAAGCTAGCCGCAGGCTGCTCAAAGCATTGCTTTGAGGTTGTGGATAAAGCTAACGTGGTTTGAAGAGATTTTCGAAGAGTATTAAAATGGCAATTCTTCCTCTTCCAAAACCAAATCTGCCAAATCCTGCCCTGCGTTATTTTCTCGCATAGCACGTTGGGCACGACTTTCCAAGAGTTGGAATCCTGTAACAAGTACTTCAGTCACATAATTCATCTGACCATTTTTCTCAAAACGACGAGTACGTAATTCCCCATCCACTGAAATGAGACTTCCTTTGGTTGCGTAGCTTGCCAAAGTTTCTGCTAGTCTGCCCCAAAGGACCATATTGACAAAATCAGCTTCGCGTTCCCCGTTTTGGTCTTTGTAACGACGATTTACAGCGATAGTTGTTCGCGCTACTGACTTGTCATTGTTGGTTTTGTGCAATTCCGGTGTAGACGTTAAACGCCCAATCATGATAACTTTATTATACATATTTTCTTCCTCCTACTTATCTATTCGTAGGAAATCAAAAAAGTTACAGAAATTTGTAACTTTTCGAGAAAATTTTTTATTTTTTATGAACCATGAAACCTGTCGCCTGTTGATTGGCCATAATGGTCATATCTGTAATCTGAACACGACGAGGTTGACTGGTCACATAGACTACTGTGTCTGCGATGTCTGGTGCCTGCAAGGCTTCGATTCCCTGATAAACCGTCGCAGCTCGTTCTTTATCACCGTGAAAACGCACTGTAGAAAAATCTGTTTCAACAATTCCAGGCTGAATGGTCGTCACCTTGATATCCGTTGCGATGGTATCAATTCGCAGTCCATCCGAAAAGGTCTTAACCGCAGCCTTGGTAGCTGAGTAAACAGCGGCACCTGCATAGGCATAAATTCCTGCGGTTGACCCCATGTTGATGATATGTCCTTGATTGGCTTTTACCATTGCTGGCAAGAAAGAGCGAGTGACTGCCATCAAACCTTTGACATTGGTATCCAACATATCCAACTCTTCATAATCCTGATAAGGTGCTAAACCTAGAGCCAGTCCGGCATTGTTGACCAGAATATCAATCTGACCTATCGTTTCTAGAATATCAGAGCAGACAGTCTTTACCACGGTCATATCCGTGACATCTAGCGGAAAAGTCCAAACTGTTTGATTTGGAAAAGTTTCTGCAAACTCCGACTTGAGGGTTTCTAGTCTGTCTATCCGTCGTCCTGTTAGAACGACATTCTCACCCTGCTCCAGATAAGCACGCGCAATTGCTTCACCAATACCTGATGTCGCTCCTGTAATCACTACATTTTTTGCCATCTTATTTCCTTCTATCTGGTCTATCAGATACTAACAACTTCTTAGGCAGTCCAGTGTTTAGCTGGGTCGAATGGTGTTCCGACAACTTGGTCTTCTGATAATTCAAGCACCCCACGTTTTTGTGGAGCATTTGGCAGATGCAATTCACGAGGACTGCACATCATGCCAAAACTCTTTTCACCACGAAGTTCGCCTGGGAAAATAAGATTGCCTTTTGGCATCATAGCTCCAGGAAGAGCTACAATTGTTTTCAATCCAACACGCGCATTGGGAGCCCCTGCAACAATTTGTACTGTCTTATCACTTGCGACTGCAACTTGGCAGATGTTGAGGTGGTCACTATCTGGATGAGCTACCATCTCGACAATTTCACCAACAACAAACTTAGGTTCCTTGTCATTAACAATTTCCTCTGCAAAACCTTCCGCCTGCAATTCTTGGTTCAAACGAGCTACTTGCTCATCTGACAAAAAGACTTGACCGCGCTCTGCAATTTCAAACAAACTTGAAACTTCGAAAATATTCCAAGCCACTGTTTCCCCATTATCTTTTAGAAAAACATGGGCTACCTTACCTTTGCGCTCCACATCTAGTTTGGCATCTCCGCTATTTTTCACGATGACCATAAGGACATCACCGACATGTTCTTTATTATATGTAAAAATCATTGTTTCTATTTCTCCTATTTCAGTCCTGCTAAAAAGTCGTTAATTTGTTGCTTGCTTTTACGGTCGCGATTAACAAAACGACCGATTTCCTTGTCCTTTTCTAGAACAACAAGGCTAGGAATTCCGTAAACATCCCAAAGTTTGGCCAAATCCATATACTGGTCTCGGTCCACACGAATAAAGGTGAACTCTGGATTAGTTTTCTCAATTTCTGGTAAGGCAGGATAGATATAACGACAATCGCCACACCAGTCCGCCACAAAAAGAAAGACCTTCTTGCCATCTTTTTCTACTAAGGATGCTAATTCTTCTAAACTTGCTGGTTGTATCATAAGACTTCCTCCTCATAGACTAGGTCTTCATTTTCATAGACAAAGGTATAATGACGCCCATCCTCAAAAATCACGCCACCAACCAAGCTCTCTAGACCGCTTTCGTAAACTTGAACATAGAGGGTCGCAATTTCTCCCATGTCTGAAAAATGGTCTCGCACAATCGCTGTCAACTCTTCCTGAGTCTTCCTGAGCTTATGGTCATCTGCAACTTTTTTCGTAGCAAGGGCAAGGCTCCCAATACCAAGCAGAGCCAGACCTGCCATCCACATTTTTTTAGCTTTCATACCATTCATTTTAACACAAAAAAGGCTTTAGGACAAATGAGGAAGCAGCAGAAAAGCAAGTAAAAAGCCTCTTCCTTAAAGGAAAAGGACTTCTTATACTCAATGAAAATCAAAGAGCAAACTGGGAAGCTAGCCGCAGGTTGNNGAAGTCAGCTCAAAACAGCTTTTTGAGGTTGTGGATGAAGCTCACATGGTTTGAAGAGATTTTCGAAGAGTATTATTCTTATTGCCAAGCACCTGAGTTGTCAACGTAGTAACCATCAGGGGTGTAGGTATTGCGAAGCATCTTACCTGATGAAGCCAGATAATACCACTTGCCATTATCTTTGACCCAATCATTCGCTAGCATGGCACCAGAAGAACTTACATAATACCATTCTCCCTTGTCATAAACCCAAGTGCTGACTTTCATAGCTCCTGAGCAATTAAAGGTTCAAAAAACTGTCCAATATCCTTCATTTTTTTAAAGCATTTTACACTACATCATCCACGCTGTAGGACATAGATACATCAAACGTAAGAGCCAAAATATCGAAAAATATACAACTTTTAAAGGCAACATTTCATTTTTTAAAGTCTAACAACCATAGAACTGAAATCAGAGCAAGGCATCAATTTCCTACTCTTAGTACGCCTATTTTGATGATTGAAGTGAAGATTTTTTATTTAACGTAGACAATTCCCAACTTCCCAAAGGCCACATCTCCACGGATAATCAAGGTTTTGCTGGTTGGGGCTAGAGGGGCATCTGCCTTGGCTACACCACAGAAAGTTTCCACCTTCAAATCAACTCTCCAATGTTGGGGAACATAGATAACTGCATTGCCAAAACCAACTTCCACCTTCAGGGTTGCGGTATCTCCTAAAATCTCTGCATTGTCATAATATATCTTGGCATTGCCAAAACCAACTTCTACTTGGTCTTCTACCAATTCTTGGTTTTGCTTGTAGAAAGTCCCAGTCCCAAAAGCAACTTCCTTATCTACAAGAATGTTTTTTTCACCATCATACCACCATTTTTTCCCATTCCAAGTTCTGTTAGAATGAGTGAGTACGCTGACACCCATTACAATCAAAATACTAGCCCAGAACAATGACTGATTTGGAATAGGTAAGATGTCATAAAAATGATTAGCAATCATTAAGGCTACTAGAACTGTAAAAGAGGCTGAAGTTAAGTGGCGACGCAACAAAGCTCCAACTGATTGGTAGGCAAAAAAAGTAATACCAATCAAGGGCCAAATGTGCCCTCCTAGAGAAGGGATTCCAAAATTTCCTTGTACTAATATTAAAGCTGCTAGTACAAGTAACACAATACCAAATGCTTTCTTTTTCATCTTATTACCTCATGTTTCTTAGATTTTCTTTTAGGAGGGATTGGTAATGCCGTGAGACATGAACCTCCTTGTGGGTCTGATAAAAGGAAATAGTGCCCGTTCCTGAAAAGGACTTGTCCACCGAGTAAACCTGACGGATATTAGCGATAGTTGACTTGGATACTCGACTGAAATAACGGGGCAGGATAGCCTCTAACTCATAGAGTTTAAGCCGAACCTCGTAGGCATCTTTCTGAGTATGGGCATAAATCTTGCTCCCTTCTGTCTCAAAAAAGAGAATTTCTGACAAGTCTAAGTAGTACTCACCCGTCCCCTTGTAAAAAATCAACCGAGGAGACTTGGACTCTTGCAAGAGACGTTGCAAATCCGCAATCTCATCTGTCAAAGCCGCTGCCTTGATGACAATTTCAGTTTCCTCTAAATTGCTGTCAATTTCGATTCGTAACTTCATTCCATCTCCTTTCTGACTCTACTATATCAAAGCTAAAATAAGAAAACAAGAGCAAAAAAGCAAGTGGTTACTTTAGGCACGTAAGTGGTTCTAGGACCGCCTTATACTCTTCGAAAATCAAATTCAAACCACGTCAGCGTCGCCTTACCGTACTCAAGTACAGCTTGCGGCTAGCTTCCTAGTTTGCTCTTTGATTTTCATTGAGTATTAACTTACAGGTCAAAATAGAAAGAAAATCACACCCCATACAAGAGCACAAATATAACCAACCACTACATCCTTGGGATAATGCACTCCCCCTAAGACTCTCACTAGACCGAGGAAGGCTGACAAGACCAACAGGATAACCCCTACAGATAAACTAGCATGTAAGCAAGCCATGGAGATAATGGTTGCTGAAAAGACATGACGACTGGGCATAGACTGACCAGGACTATCTCTGTCAAGCAAGGGTTTAATATCCCATTCCTCATAAGGCCTAGGAGCATTGATTTTCTTACGAAGAAAGGACAAAATCACAAAACCTGACGCTGGAATAAACAAATAGATTCCGACCTGTGTCCCAAGTCCTTGTTGGAGATAGGTAATTGCTAACAAGGTTAGATAAATCATAGGCATAACTACTGTCATGAACCGATTGAAAGCTCTTAACAGTCTCAGAAAGATAGGCTTATTTTCAATCTTACCAGCAATATGGTCATACCATTCTTGATAATTTTTCATATATTTTCTCATTACTTACTCAAATTTTGCTTGCAGGGAAACACTTATCTTCTAGTATAGTGCAGAAAAAGAAGGCCGTCAAGCCTTCTTTGGATTTATTCTTCTGCTTCGTCTTCTGTAAACTGACTGTTATAGAGGTCAGCGTAGAAACCAGCTTGCGCCATCAGCTCATCATGATTTCCTTGCTCGATGATATTGCCATCTTTCATAACCAGAATAAGATCAGCATTTCGGATAGTAGACAAGCGGTGGGCGATGACAAAGGACGTTCTGCCTTCCATCAAACGATCCATGGCTTTCTGAATCAATTCCTCTGTACGGGTATCAACAGAAGAAGTCGCCTCATCTAGGATTAGGAGTGGCGCATCTTTTAACAAAGCACGAGCAATGGTCAATAGTTGTTTTTGCCCGACAGACAAGGTCACTGTATCATCCAAGACGGTATCATAAGCATCTGGTAGGGTCATAATAAAGTGGTGAATCCCTACAGCCTTGCTAGCTTCAATCACGCGCTCATCACTAATACCCTTTTGGTTATAGATGAGATTATCTCGGATAGTACCTTCAAAGAGCCAAGTATCCTGCAAGACCATTGAAAAGGCATCGTGTACTTCCGAACGCTTCATATCCTTGGTATCCACACCATCGATACGGATACTTCCCTTATCAATCTCATAGAACTTCATCAAAAAATTGACAATGGTTGTCTTACCAGCTCCGGTCGGTCCGACAATGGCAACCTTTTGACCTGCATGAGCGGTCGCAGAAAAGTCATGAATAATGGTTCGCTCTGGTGTATAACCAAAGGAGACTCGATCAAAGACTACTTGACCTTTCATATCGCTCAATTGTCTTTCTTTATGGGATTCATCTTCCATCTCCTCTTCAGCTAGGAATTCGAAGACACGTCCCATGGCTGCACTAGCCTGCTGCAAACTAGTAATCCCTTGGGCAATTTGTGAAAGAGGCTGAGAAAAGATACGAACGTAGGCCATAAAGGCAACGATAATCCCGATACTGATGTGCCCATTTAAGGCCAAGGCTGCACCAACGATAATCACCAAGGCATAGCTAAAGTTCCCAATAAACATCATAATCGGCATCATAATCCCTGAAATAAATTGAGATTTCCAAATACTGTCATACAGACGATGGTTTAATTTCGCAAACTCTTCTTTCGTACTCTCGATAGCATTATAACTGGTCACCACATTATGGCCAGAGTACATTTCCTCCACATAGCCATTGACAGCTGCCAAATCTTGTTGCTGACTCTTAAAGAAGCCCTGGGATTTTCCCATAAAGACAGACACGAAAGCAAAACCAACAAGAGTTGAAACAACCGTCACCAAGGCTAAAATCCAGTTCATCCCAAACATGGTTACCAAGACTGCTAAGACCAATAAACTAGATGAAAGAACTGTTCCCAGACTTTGATTAAGGGACTGGGCTGCAGTGTCAACGTCATTGGTTACACGAGACAAAGTATCTCCTTGAGAATGTCCATCAAAATATCCCAATGGAAGGCTATTGATTTTCTCTGCAATAGCTCTTCTCAAACGCTCTGAAAAACGTTGAATAGCTGTTGTAAACAGAAAGGCCTGTAAATAATTTGATAGAAGTCCGATCACATAAATCACAGCCAAAAAACCACCAATAGCTGCAACCGCCGCGACATCCACACTTGTTTCCAGACCACTGGCAATAATATTAGTCATTTCCTTGATGCGGGTTGGACCATATACAGTAATGATATTGGATACGATTGTTGCTAGAAAGGCGATTAGAAGGGCAAACTGGAGGCCTGCAAGATAGGGTTTACTCTGTTTCCAGAGAGACATTTTCTTATTTTCCATGTTCCAATTCCTCCTTCGATAGTTGTGAATAAGCAATTTCTTGGTAAACTTCGTTATTAGCTAGAAGTTCCTTGTGGGTGCCTTGTCCCACGACTTTTCCTTGATCCAAGACCAAAATCAAATCTGCATCCATAATCGTTGAAATGCGTTGTGCAACGATAAGCTTGGTCATAGACTTGGTTTTTTCTGCTAGCTCTTGGCGTAGGACACGGTCTGTCTTGTAGTCCAAGGCTGAGAAGGAGTCATCAAAGATGAGGATTTCTGGCTTCCGAGCTAAGGCACGCGCAATTGCCAGACGTTGTCTTTGACCACCTGAGAAGTTGGTTCCTCCTTGGGCCACTTCTGACGCTAAGCCCGCTTCCTTGTCTTCGATAAAGTTCTTAGACTGGGCCAATTCCAAGGCTTGCCACATAACTTGCTCACTAAGCGGTGTTTCTTGACTCTGTCCAAAGTCTAAATTACCCTTGACATCACCTGAAAAGAGAACCGCTTTCTGGGGAATATAACCAACCTTGTTGCGCAAATCATTCAAGTCATAGTCTTGAACATTAACACCGTCCACCAGAATTTCTCCTGCTGACACATCGTAGAATCGTGGAATCAGATTGACCAGAGTTGATTTACCAGAACCTGTTGACCCAATAAAGGCCACTGTTTGACCAGCTTCTGCTCTAAAGCTAACATGTTCGATAACTGCCTCCGAATTTGACGCATAGCGGAAGGTCACATCCTTAAATTCGACCTGACCTTTGAGGTTTTCATCAGCCAGCTGCACTTGAGCAGGGTTTTGGATAGAAGAATGCAAATCTAAAACTTGATTAATCCGCTTAGCAGAGACCATAGTTCGGGGAAGAACGATGAAGAGTGCTCCCATGAGAAGGAAGCCCATGACAACCTGCATGGCATAAGACATGAAAACAATCATGTCACTAAAGAGAGGCAGACGCGCTATCGGAGCAGCGTCGTTAATCACATAGGCCCCAATCCAGTAAATCGCCACACTCAAACCACTTGAAATCCCCATCATGATAGGGTTCAAAATAGCCATAAGACGGTTGACAAACAAATTCAAGCGTGTCAATTCATCATTTGCTACTGCAAATTTTTCATTTTGGTATTCCTCTGCATTGTAGGCACGAACGACGCGAATACCTGTTAAACTTTCACGAGTAATACTGTTCAGTTTATCAGTCAGCCCCTGAATCAAGGACTGTTTTGGAAAGGCTAGCGTCATCAAAACGGTCGTCATCAAAACATTGACAATCACTGCCACAAGAACGGCCCAGAGCCAGTATTCTGAATGACCTAAAATCTTCCCAATAGCCCAGATAGCCATAATTGGACCACGCGTAACTACTTGCAAGCCCATGGTAATCAACATTTGAACTTGAGTAATGTCATTGGTGGTACGCGTCAAGAGACTAGGAATAGAGAATTTCTTAATCTCTGTCTGCGAGTAATCCAAAACTCGGTTAAAAATATCACTTCTCAGCCTACTAGTATAAGAAGCCGCCACTCGGGATGCAAAAAATCCAACTGCAACTACGGACAAGAAGGCAAGAAAGGACATTCCCACCATCATGCTTGCCGGCTGCCACAACTCATCTAAATTAGTTCCTTGACTACCTAGCAAATCCGTAATTTTCGAGATATAGGTCGGCACTTCCAACTCTAGATAGACCGAAAAGCAAGTAAAGAGAATGGCTAGTAAAATCATCCCCCATTCTTTTCTACTAATTCGTTTTGCTAATTTCTTCATTCTCTCCTCCTATCCCCTTGATATTTTCCTGTAGTTGACCGAGAACTTTCTCAAAAATCAGTAATTCATCTTCATCAATGTCTTCCATCAACTGCTTGTCTATGCGTTCAAAGAAGGCCTTAACCTGTTTCATCTGAGAACGTGATTTGTCCGTCAGACGAACAAATTTAGCCCGCTTATCGCTAGGACTCGCCTCCAATTCCACCAAACCATTTTGCACCATACGCTTGACCAAATTACTAGCAACAGACTTGGTAATATTGAGTTCCTGCTCGATATCTTTAATCAAGACCAAGTCTTGGTTTTTCTCACGATTATCCAAAAAACGTACAACCTGACCTTGAGGCCCACCCATAAATTCAATACCACAACGTTTGGCTTCCTTTTGCACCATGAGGTGAATCTGATGACCAAAACGCTTAAAGACTAACATCGGTTTGTCCATAATCTCCTCCTTCTAAATAAAAATAGTTCTCTGGAGAACAATTAAGTTTCCATGAAAACTATTTTATCATTTTCAGAAAAGATGTCAAGAAAAAGTTTCCTAGAGAACTATTTTTTTGATTTAAAAAATCCCAAGTGATTTTTTCACTTAGGATCATGTTTGCTAGGTTAATTTAGAACCCGTCTACGTTTGTGTAGATTTTTTGTACGTCTTCGTCGTCTTCAAGAACGCTGTAAAGTTTTTCAAAGGTTTCAAGGTCATCGCCTGACAATTCCACTTCTGACTGAGGAATCATTTCCAATTCAGTCACTTGGAATTCTTCGATACCTGACTCACGAAGGGCAACGATAGCCTTGTGAAGGTCAGTTGGAGCTGTGTAAACTGTGATTGTACCTTCTTCTGCTTCTACATCATCCACATCCACATCTGCTTCAAGCAATTGCTCAAAGACTGCATCGGCATCTTCACCTGCAAATACGATAACTCCCTTGTTGTCAAAGAGGTATGAAACCGAACCTGAAGCGCCCATGTTTCCTCCGTTTTTACCAAAAGCTGCACGGACATTAGCCGCTGTACGGTTGACATTTGAAGTCAAAGTATCCACGATCAACATAGAACCATTTGGTCCAAAACCTTCGTAACGTCCTTCTGTAAAGGTTTCGTCTGTGTTTCCTTTTGCTTTATCAATCGCTTTATCAATAACGTGTTTTGGCACTTGGGCTTGTTTAGCACGGTCGATAACGAATTTCAAAGCTGAGTTTGATTCTGGATCTGGATCACCTTTTTTAGCTGCTACATAGATTTCTACACCAAATTTTGCATATACTTTAGAGTTAGCTCCATCTTTAGCCGTTTTCTTGGCTACGATATTGGCCCATTTACGTCCCATTAGGAATCTCCTTTTTTCACATTTTAATCTTTCTTATTATAACACAAGTTTTTTCGATTTTCACTAGAGGAAATGGATTTTATTCAGTAAATCCAACTAGGATAGCACTTTGGCTGCCAAGATTTTCTTGCCTTTCCATCCTTATCAACATTCAAAAAACAAACTAGACCATTATCTGAAAATAGAAAGTTTCTACCAAGTTTGACAAAGTCCGCTCAAACTACTGTTTAGAGTTTGTAGATATAATCGACAAAAACAATCATACTGCACCTTTTATTGACAGTCTACTCCAGACATATCATAGTTCAAGTAAATACTTTGAAATTCAACAGTTCTTATAGGCGCTATTGTATTCTAAGAAATCAATAGAAGAATTTCTAACCAAACATCTATTACTCAATGAAAATCAAAGAGCAAACTCGAAAACTAGCCACAGGTTGCTCAAAACACTGTTTTGAGGTTGCAGATAGGGCTGACGTAGTTTGAAGAGATTTTCGAAGAGTGTAATTTATGTGTTCCTGAAACAGAAATGTATGCTCTTTTTGATTTCACATGATACTGAAGTTAGACTAGTACAACGGCACTTCTAAAACAAGTAAAAGGTAGCTAATTCCCTGTATAGCAAGGAGTTTCACTACCCTTTTTACTTTTTCTTACAGCTACGGTTTGATAGACTCATTTTAAAATCACGAGCCTAGTCATTTTCTACCTTATCCTCTACCTGAGGATAAAGAGTCGTTCCCCAAATAGAAATCGTCCGCTTACGCACTAGTGGCAAATCGGTTTTTTCATAAACCGTACGCCACCATTCCCAGGCAAGTCCGGTACACTCTCTAATTTTGACAGAGAGATTGCGAACATTCCCTTTTAAAGGAATACTAGTGGTAAAATGAGCCGTCAAATCCTGCCCATTTCTGTCCCAAGCCTTAGGAGTCAAAACTTCCTTACCTTGATTATCATAGGATAATTCATCCCAAGTAATGTAATATTGGGCAACATAGGCACCACTATGATCCAAAAGTAAATCTCCGTTTCTGTAGGCTGTCACCTTAGTCTCAACATAGTCTGTACTGTTTTGAAAGGTCGCAACTACATTGTCCCGTAAAAAAGAAGTTGTATAAGAAATCGGCAAACCTGGATGATTGGCTGTAAAGCGACTGCCTTCTTGAATCAAGTCCTCTACCATATCCACCTTGCCTGTTACAACTCGGGCACCCGAACTCGGGTCGCCCCCTAAAATAACCGCCTTCACTTCTGTATTGTCCAAAATCTGTTTCCACTCTGTCTGAGGAGCTACCTTGACTCCTTTTATCAAAGCTTCAAAAGCAGCCTCTACTTCATCACTCTTACTCGTGGTTTCCAACTTGAGATAGACTTGGCGCCCATAAGCAACACTCGAAATATAGACCAAAGGACGCTCTGCAGAAATTCCTCTCTGTCTTAAATCCTCTACCGTTACAGTATCTTGAAACACATCTCCTGGATTTTTAACAGCATCTACGCTGACTGTATAATAAATCTGCTTAAAATTAACAATCTGAATCTGCTTTTCGCCCGAATGGACAGAATTAAAATCAATATCAAGAGAATTCCCTGTCTTTTCAAAGTCAGAACCAAACTTGACCTTGAGTTGTTCCATGCTGTGAGCCGTGATTTTTTCATACTGCATTCTAGCTGGGACATTATTGACCTGACCATAATCTTGATGCCACTTGGCCAACAAATCGTTTACCGCTCCGCGAACACTTGAATTGCTGGGATCTTCTACTTGGAGAAAGCTATCACTACTTGCCAAACCAGGCAAATCAATACTATAAGTCATCGGAGCACGATCGACCGCAAGAAGAGTGGGATTATTCTCTAACAAGGTCTCATCCACTACGAGAAGCGCTCCAGGATAGAGGCGACTATCGTTGGTAGCCGTCACGGAAATATCACTTGTGTTTGTCGACAGGCTCCGCTTCTTTCTTTCGATAACAACAAACTCATCGGGTAGTTGATTCCCCTCTTTGATGAAACGATTTTCAATACTCTCTCCCTGATGGGTCAAGAGTTTCTTTTTATCATAATCCATAGCTAGTATAAAGTCATTTACTGCTTTATTTGCCATATTCTTCCTCCTAATAAGTTCCTGGATTGAGTTGCATAAACTCAGACTTGTTCAGCGAAATCAGCCGTGGTTGGACTAAGTGATCCAAAATTTCCTCGTACAATTCTTCTGAGACATTGCGTCGCCGTCTAGCTAGATAAGAAGTCGGAATGACCGTATTATCCAACATAAATACCTTATCTAAGTCAATCAAGGTTGGTCTTGTAAAAGGATTACGAGCTAGATCCGGCTCTTCTATCATAAAGTTCTTGACCAAACGTCTGGTCAAGAGAGCTGGTTTGAAGGTCTGATTTTTAACCAACTCTTTGTTTTTAGTCATGCTGTTGTCAATACAAATATACATATGATTCTTCACAGCCAAATCGCTACTAATAGTCGGAAAAGGCAAATAAAGAGCTACAACATCTCCTCTCTTAATCAAGCAAGAGCACCCCCTTTTCTCCTAATGTAACATAGACAGGATTGACCAAGTCTTCTGATTGACTCAGTGTTTCCAAAGTTTGAGTTTGGCGCCCTGTCAATTTAGTAGCATCTTGTCTCTTCAATACAAAATGCTTGTCGCCAATAACCTTGACACTATAATCCTTCTCCAAAGCTGACTGGTAAATCCACATCAGATATTGTCTGTCCTGAGAACTCAAGAGAGAAGGATGTTCAAGTCTCCCGATAGTCTGATAAAAATCAAAAACAGGAGCCAAAGCTTGCCAATCTGACTGGCTAGTTGTCAAGGCTAGAAAAAGGGCTTTGCGAGCTGATACTTCTTGATTAGCCTTGAGAGTCCCCTTGCCCTCCAAGTTTTTTAAAAAGTGGGAAACTCCAGAAAGCAAATCTTTCTCTAACTGCGAGAAATAAAAACCTTGCCTTCCCAGACACAAGTCTCTCAAGTCGCTTTCTCTAGCAAATAAGAGTTCAAACAGTTGATAATAAAAGAAAAATATCTGGCACTGAGTTGCGCTCATCTTTTCCTTGTCGGCTTCTTTTTTTAACCAGAGCAAGGGCAATAGGTAGCTGGATTGAGACATTTCCTCCACCTCCTACTCTTTTTTCTCTGGAGCATCTGCACTAGCTGCCACTTCTTTTGACTGGATACTTTCCCACTGGTTGATTTCCTCTGAGATAAGACCTTCGCATGTCTTGACAAATAGGGCAAAAGTCTTGGTTTTTCCTGCATATTTCTCTGTTTGGCATTGATAGAGGAATTTTTCTCTCTCCAGGAGTTGCGCAGTCTTTTGGTAAGAAATCCAATGTTCCTTTGCATTATACAAATTGAGAATCCCTTCACACAGCAAGCCTAAACTGGATAAGGCAACCGAAATCAAACGGTAGCGATCACCTGGCATAGGAACAGCACAAAAGACAGCTATGAGGAAACCTGCCACGATTTCTGTTATTTTTAATACCTTATAGCGTCTACGATGTTGAACGCTTTTCTTTAAAAAATGAGCTATCTGTACGTCCAATCGATCTGTCAGGTACATTTCTTCTGGCGTCATGTTCGTAACCCCTTTCATTTACTTTGATAATCATAGTATAACATATTTGAATATCAAAGTATAGTAAAAACTGAACTATAACTTATTATAAAATCTAAATATGAAATATTTGTGAAATAAGGGAAAAATATCACAAAAAGGATGGAACAAAAAGTTTCAAAATGATAAAAACGCATAATACCTTGCCTTAAAAAGCTTGATATTATGCGTTTTATCAGAGAAAGATTTTCTGAATGTTCACCTCAAATTGAGTTTTTCCAACATTCTATCAATCACTATTCTAGCTGGTTTCCGACTCGGCTAAGTTTGACTTATCTTAACTGAGCAAGAACAGCTTTGAGTTTCTCAATCAACTCCTCTTCTGTGTGGTCAAACTCTTTCTCATTGGCTAGGAAGGCAACTGCTTGAGCGAGAGCTTCTCGTGCTTGGTCAAGGACTTTCGCATCTACATTTGTAAGGTCGCTTTCTTGCAGAACCTTAGTCAGTTCCTTAGTCAATTTCTTGAGTTCTGACTCTTTCTTGCGACGAGCGATGAGGAAGAGAAGGAGACCAAGAAGGGCGAGCAGGCTAGCAATCATGGTACCATATGGAAGATGACCTTGCTCTTTGCTTGTTTCTTGCATTTCCTCTTTATCCTTAGTCGCTTGCTTACCTTTCAAGGATTCGAGTGCTTCTTTGATCTTAGCAGTCATCTCTCTCAAGTCTGCTTCCGTCAAGTCAGTATTTCTAAGGGCTTCTTGACCCTCTCCGAGAATGATCTTCACAGCGTCGATGACAGATTGATCAATACCATCCAAGTCTTTCAAACGAGTTTCCAAGTCTCCAATCAAATCTCTTAAGACGGATTTATCAACCTGTTTCTCTTGACTCGATTGAGTGCCACCAGCAAAGGTTACACTTCTCCGGTTACGGATTGGTGGTGTCACACTGGTGTTAGTGTTGCCACCGTTATTAGTGTTGCCACCGGTGTTGGTGTTGCCACCGTTATTAGTGTTGCCACCGTTATTAGTGTTACCACCATTGTTAGTGTTGCCACCGGTGTTAGTGTTGCCACCAGCGTTAGTGTTGCCACCATTGTTAGTGTTGCCACCATTGTTGGTGTTACCACCGGTGTTAGTATTGCCACCATTGTTGGCGCTTGCTGTGGCTGTGACCTTATTGATTTCAGCAATACCAGCAGTCTTCGCATTCTCTACATCAGTTTGTGTCTTAGCTTTATCAATCTCAGCTTCCGCTGCTGTAACTGCTGCCTCTACTTGACGATTAGCGGCTTCCTTCTCTTCATTTGTGATATGAGGAGTTCCTGCTAGAGCGTTTTTCTTCTCGTCAGCTTTTCTGCGTAGTTCTTGCTTAGCTTGAGTGTTAGCAGTTCCTGTGGCTGTAACGTTATTAATTTCAGTAACTCCTGTAGTTTTGGCTGTATCTACCGCTGTATTTGTTGTTGCTGTATCTACGTTTGAGATTGCTGTTGTTTCTTTCTCTGTTACTGTTCGCTTAGCTGTAGCTTTTTCTTCATCTGTTAAGCCTGCTTGTTTGTCTATCTCACCTCGTTTAGTATTTGCGGCTTGTTTGATAGCTTCTTTTGCTTCAGGTTTTTTAGTTCCTGTGGCTGTAACGTTATTAATTTCAGTAACTCCTGTAGTTTTGGCTGTATCTACCGCTGTATTTGTTGTTGCTGTATCTACGTTTGAGACTGCTGTTGTTTCTTTCTCTGTTACTGTTCGCTTAGCTGTAGCTTTTTCTTCATCTGTTAAGCCTGCTTGTTTGTCTATCTCACCTCGTTTAGTATTTGCGGCTTGTTTGATAGCTTCTTTTGGCAAATCTTTCCCTATCGGGTTCACGCCGTTAATATTTTCCAACCCCTTGTGCAAGGCATCATCCACCTTAATAAGGCTGTCGGCATTTTCAATATCGCGTGTAGCTTGACGTGCATAGGTATTAACTATTGCAGTAGCACCATCTCGCTCTACAGACGAAAGGCTTCCATTCTTACCAAGGCTATCATTTTTACGTTGTCTCGCTTTCTCTATTTCATCCTTAGCATCACCTTTTGCCTCGGCATATGTTCTGGCATGCCATTGGTTTGCAAGAAATAATTCGGCCCCCTCTCTGCCTCTTAATCCAAAAGCATATACCAGTTTTTTAACATCATTATTTCCCACGGTATTAAATGACAATCTATATTTTCTGTCACTATTGGGCAATTCAAAATAGTATAACTCTCCTCTACTTGAATTGATAATGTCAAACTTTCCATCTGAAACCTTTTGATTTTCTCGGCTTTCAGCTCGTCTCTCATAAGGATTGGTTCCTCTAGGTCCCCTCCTTGCCAAATCGTTTAGACTTCCAGACGGCATTGGATTCAATGTGAATCTATTATTAACGCCAGTAGACGTCGTAGTCCCTTTAGTAACCCTACCAAATTGCGCTCTTGAGTCTCTAAGTAGTTCTAAAATACTACTAGTATTTGGAGATCTAGTTGTAGTTCCTCCACTTTTTTCTGTTATGCTAAAAGCATCCGAATTGTGTTTAAATTCTTGACCCGAAGGAACAGTAAACCAAACTTGTGTATTCCCCGGTAATCTCCTGTGCTGATTATTAATTTCAATATCCCAATGAAATCCATCTTCCGTTGATGTTACTGTAGCTTTAATATATTTTTCAGCCTCTGATACCAGCTTCGTTGAGTTATCTCTATATTTTCTATTTGAATAGAAAACATAGGTATACTTATCATAAGGAGAATTTCCCCTATCACCTGATTTCTCAAAATAACTTTCTTGAGCTGTTCTAAAGGCTTCAGAGTAGTTTTCGCCAACTCTTGCAGCTCTTGTAACTCTCGAACTACGAAAGTCAGAGTAGCCACCATCACGTGGTTGAGGAGTTACTCCTCCAGCTGTAGTTTCCTCACCATATTTTTCTTCCAGCACTCCTTCGATGAGGTCTCGGGATTTTTTCAGGTCGACTAGGGCAGCGGCAAAATCTTCTTGGCTGATGGTATCGCCTTTAGAAAAGGCTTCATTGAACTTATCAGCTGCTGCTTTTGCTGCTTGGATTTTATCTTCCGACGCTTGATTTTCTTTAAGTCGTTTGACAATAGACTCTAATTCATCTTTTAGTCTATAGACGCCGTTTTCACCTTCTGTCGTATTAGTGTAGGTTGGGAGTTCTCGTGGAGTAGATTGAGAGTTGGCTTCAGGTGCTGCTTCCTTTCCTCCATCAGTTGGACTAACTTGGTTCGCAACTGCTCCAGGCTCGATTGTTCCCCCTCTTTTACGACGCTTTCCACCAGTTGCTTGCTCAGTTGCAGTTCCGTTTGGTTCGACAAGCTTATTATTTGTCGAACTTGCTTCACCCAAGTCTGTCAATTTTGGTAGCGATGGCTCCAAGGCTTGATTGACACGGCTCGTCAGTTCTTCCATAGCTCTTACTTGCTCATCAACCTGCGCTTGCGTCGCTTTTGGATCGTCCAAAACTGCCTTAGCTGCTGCTAGACCTGCTTCCACTTCATCGTGGAGCGCTTTCATGGAGCTAAGAGTTAGTTTTTCCAACAAAGCTTGCAGATTGCCTTGGAGTGATTTAGCTTCTGTCGTTTTAGTGGCAGATGTGGGCTGGTCTTGCTCTTTTACTGCTCCTCCTTGAGAAGTTTCTTGAGCAGCTGGCTTCGTCTCTGGTTTGGTAGGAACAAGGCCAGCTGTTTCCTGCCCCTTACTAGCGTCCTCGATTTTAGTCTCTGGAGAGTTTGACTCCCCTGCAGACTGGAGCTCAGCCGACGGTTCAGTCTGAGAGACCTTCTCTGGCTCTTCCCCATCTGACTCCTGTGGTTCCCCATCTGAATTTCCAGCAGATCCAGCAACTACATCACTGGCTGTTGCCGAAGATACTGCAGGTGCCTGCGCTTGCACCCCATTTGCGAAAAACATCAATGCCGCAACCGCAACACTAGCAGCCCCAAAATGGTATTTACGAATGGAATAACGGAAAATTTTCTCTCCATTGCCATCATTCTTTTTCTTGAACATAAGTGAATCCTTTCCTCATCTGAGAGCTTCCCCGAGCTTAGAAAGCGCGCAAAAAGCCGACAGTCGATAATATATCAATCATATAGTAACACTTCTGACATACAAGTCAACCTCCTCGCTGACAAGATAGAGTCAGGAAAGGCAAGAAAAAAGCGACAATATATATATATGCACAGACATATAAAACCTTTTAATACAGCCTATTTTTTAACAAATAGCGAAACAGTTATACTACATTTATATATGTACAACACCTTTTTGTGCCAATGTTACAATATTGTTACATTTTAATTACACAATCGTTTCAAGAAATATGATGGAAACCTGAGTATTTTATAGTAATTCCCTTCCTATCAATTAGGTCAACAGTTGAGTGTTGAGTGTTGAATATTGAAACACCCTATCCTCAGCAAAGGACTATGATCAGCATTTCCTAGCCGCTAGGACGCTCCAAATCACCTATTCTAAGTCCACCATAGCTTGGTCAGTAAGATACAGACTGCAAGGCGACGCTGATGTGGTTTGAAGAGATTTTCATTGAGTATAATTTTAACTTCTTACTTTTCATTCCTATTCCTTAAGTCATAACCACCCGTG
>NZ_VMMV01000129.1:0-615 GCF_013277375.1 Streptococcus sp. 3613 | reverse complement strand
TCCATGGTAAATAAGCCTCTAAAACCTCTTTGTTTACGAGAGTTTCCTCGTTTGGAAGACATTCTAGAAGATAGGATAGATATTTTTCACTATTTAGTTGATGACGTTTAGCTGTTTCCAACAAACTCATAATAATAGCTGTTGCTTTAGCTCCTTCAAAACTTTGAGAAAACAACCAATTTTTACGTCCCATAACCAATGATTTAATGGCGCGTTCAGCTAGATTATTGGAAAGGACCAGATGCCCGTCTTTCAAAATGGCCTTAAAGGTTTCTTCATACTTGAGACTGTATTCAATTGCCCTTCCTAGTTTTGAACCAGGTAAAACTGACTGACGCCGACACCAAGCAAAGAAGTCTTCCATTAGGGGTTGGAGCTCTTCTTGACGTTTCTGTAGTCGTTCATCAGCTGGCAAAACCTCCCAGTCTCTTTCCAAGGCAAATAACTGGTCACAATAAGCTAAACCTTTAGCTCCTAAGGATGAGTTATCTGCTTGCTTGGGGGTGGATTCAAAAAACTTCCTTCTCACATGCGCCCAACATCCAACAAGTTCAGCTTCTTCCAGTTGACGATAAGCAGACCACATATCACAATGCACATATCCAGAATAATCTC
>NZ_VMMV01000128.1:0-1981 GCF_013277375.1 Streptococcus sp. 3613 | reverse complement strand
TGATACATTCAAGGCTGCCGCTGCTGCAACTAAGTCATTCTTAGCTTTCTCAACTTCTGCTTGACTTGCACCTGGCTTAGCTGCTACAGCTTTCGCTGCTTTAAGAGCTTCGTCGTAGGCAGTACGCTTAGCTTGGTCTGCATTCGTGTACTTGTCAGATTCTTTCGTGCCAGATTCTTTACCAAGCTCGGCATTCAAGGCAGACTTAGTTGTACCGTTTTGCGGAACATCACGGATAGTGCTGTTACCTGTAGTTTTTTCTCTTTCTACGTCGTCTGCAGTGTTTGCGCTATCTACCCTGTCCTTAGCTTTTTGAAGAGCGTCGTTTACAGCTTCTTTTGCTGCATCTTTCTCTTCTTTCGTCAAGCTACCATCTCTATCAATAGCTGCAATCTTCGTGGTTGCTTCCTGTTCGAGAGCGTCCTTGGCATTTTGCTTAGTTGTACCGTTTTGCGGAACATCACGGATAGTGCTGTTACCTGTAGTTTTTTCTCTTTCTACGTCGTCTGCAGTGTTTGCGCTATCTACCCTGTCCTTAGCTTTTTGAAGAGCGTCGTTTACAGCTTCTTTTGCTGCATCTTTCTCTTCTTTCGTCAAGCTACCATCTCTATCAATAGCTGCAATCTTCGTGGTTGCTTCCTGTTCGAGAGCGTCCTTGGCATTTTGCTTAGTTGCACCGTTTTCTTCTTCGAATTTTCTTCTTTCTGCATCCTTAGCATTCCACTCACTTTGCCTAATAAACAAATGTTCTTTGGGAATTTTGAGTTTAAGAAGCTCTGTGTTATCATTTCCAATTACTGTTAAATTAAAATTTTCACCGTACCCATCCATTGTCAATGCCATACGCTGTGCAGTAGGATGTTTATTAAAAATATCTAAGGTACCCAAGTCATCCGTAATTTCGTCTCTAAATACATTATCGCGCTTTCCACCTGTTTTCCCTGCTTCAGCAACTTTACGTTTTACCGTCGTATCACCAAGTACCGGATCTGTATAAGTAATAAATTTTTCAGTTTTAAGATTGGCATTCAACCATCTTTTTTTAGCATAAGGCCATCTTTGTACAAGATATTCCTTATCATCATACTTTTCATCCGGCACAGGATCTTGATCAACACCATAGACATATCCTTTATCATGCAACGCTGAACCCCGGTATCCCCGATCTTGATCTATGGTCCTATCACTTCCAACAGGGCTACTCTGGCTCCCTCTGTTTACTGTATCTGGATTCTCCCCAACACTCCTAGCTCTTCTAACGGGAGCATGCTGACCAGAGTTACTTGTCTCTTCAGCACCTCTATCACTTCCGCTAACGGCACTACTGTTGCTTCTATCTGACCCTTCAGAACTTTCCCCATTATTGCTTGATGGAGAAGCGTCCCTATCACTGCCAACAGGAGTAGGCTGAACAGAATTACTTGTTTGATCAGCACTTCGCTCACTTCCATTCGAAGCTTCACTAGCTCCCTCCGCAGCTGGATCCGATTTAGGCTCAGAACTCTCAAGAGACACCTCTGTAGCATTTACTGTAGTATCCGCCTGAACAACACTAGCTCGTGCTCCTAAAAACATCAATGCGGCAACCGCGACACTGGCGGCACCAAAGTGGTACTTACGAATAGAGTAACGGAAGACCTTTTCTCTGTTACACTTTCTAAAATCCATAACTCTTTCTCCTTTAAAGATATGATTGAAGAGAACATGTCATTTTCCTCTTCGATTGACAATAATATATAAATAGCAACTTACGACTATTTACCCCACTGTACCTCCTATGAAGAATATACAGTCTAGTGATAATTATACCACCCCCCCCCCCCCCCGAATTTTCAAGAAAAAAAATTTTTTTTTTTTTTTTTTTTTTTTTTTTTTTTTTTTTTTATATACATTTTTTTTAAAAAAGGGAACTTTTTGCGTTCGTTTTTATAAAAGATTTTTAAAAATCCGAAAAAAAAAAAAAAAAAAAAAAATTTTTTTT
>NZ_VMMV01000127.1:0-4166 GCF_013277375.1 Streptococcus sp. 3613 | reverse complement strand
ACAGTGTTTTGAGCAGCCTGCGGCTAGCTTCCTAGTTTGCTCTTTGATTTTCATTGAGTTTCAAAATCCAGTCACGGTAATCCCCAGCAGGCGGACACCTCTTTCTTTCTCGCTTAATTCTTCATAGAGTTGTAGGGCTATTTGGCTTATCTGGCTAGCATCCTGTGTTTTTTGAGCTAGACTTTTTCGTTTAGTGAGAGTTGAAAAGTCCTCGTAGCGGATTTTCAAAATGACAATTTTTCCAGATTTTTCTTGTTGACTGAGATTGAGAGCGACTCTTTCTGATAGAAGAGTCAGCTCTTTTTTGATATCTTCCTCGGCACGGAGAATCTTCCCATAGGTTTTCTCCTTCCCGATTGACTTACGGATGCGATTGGATTTGACTGGGGAATTGTGGATGCCACGAGCCTTTCGATAAAGGTCATAACCCAGTCTACCAAAACGATCTATTAGGGTCACTTCAGGGACTTCAAGTAGGTCAGCGCCAGTAAAAACGCCCATTTGATGAAGACGTTCTACAGTCTTTTTTCCTACTCCATGAAACTTGGAAATATCCATTTGTTTGAGGAAATCCTCAGCTTGGTCAGGTAGAATCACTGTCAAACCATGTGGTTTTTGATAATCACTGGCCATTTTAGCCAAGAATTTGTTGTAAGAAACGCCAGCAGAAGCAGTTAGATGGAGTTCTTGCCAGATATCCTCTTGAATGAGGCGAGCAATTTTGACCGCTGACTTGATCCCGAGTTTATTTTCTGTCACATCCAAATAGGCTTCGTCAATGCTCATGGGTTCTATTAAATCTGTATAGCGCTTAAAGATAGCTCGAATCTGGAGTCCCACAGCTTTGTATTTCTCATAATTCCCCGAGATGAAGACGGCCTGGGGACAACGCTCATAGGCTTCCTTAGAGCTCATGGCTGAATGGATACCAAAAGCTCGTGCCTCATAGCTACAGGTAGAAACGACTCCCCGCCCACCTGTTTGCCGAGGGTCACTGCCGATAATGACAGGTTTTCCTCTGAGTTTAGGATTATCTCTGATTTCCACCGCAGCAAAAAAGGCATCCATGTCAATATGGATGATTTTTCTTGACAAATCATTTAACAAAGGAAAAATCAACATGCCTAGCCCCCTTTTTACCGCTTATTTTCTTTTATTATACCCTTTTTTCTGAAAAAAAGAAAAAAGGACTTTATTTTTTCAAAAATATAATACAGTTTGAAATAAAATATAGACTGTTTTAGAAAAGAAAGTGTAAAAATAGGGATTTTCCACTTGTTGAAATCGGTTACTGTATGGTATACTTGTCTCATGAATGTAACAGATGGTTGTTACTAGAAAGAAAAAAGAGGACATTAACATGGTTGTTAAAACAGTTGTTGAAGCACAAGATATTTTTGACAAAGCTTGGGAAGGCTTCAAAGGCGTAGATTGGAAAGAAAAAGCAAGTGTATCACGCTTCGTACAAGCTAACTACACACCTTACGATGGAGACGAAAGCTTCCTTGCAGGACCAACAGAACGTTCACTTCACATCAAAAAAATTGTAGAAGAAACGAAGGCTCACTACGAAGAAACTCGTTTCCCAATGGACACTCGTCCAACATCTATCGCTGATATCCCAGCAGGATTTATCGATAAAGAAAATGAAGTTATCTTCGGTATCCAAAACGATGAACTCTTCAAATTGAACTTCATGCCAAAAGGTGGTATCCGTATGGCTGAAACAACTTTGAAAGAAAATGGATACGAACCAGATCCAGCTGTTCACGAAATCTTTATTAAATACGTAACAACAGTTAACGACGGTATCTTCCGTGCCTACACTTCAAACATTCGTCGCGCACGTCACGCACACACTGTAACTGGTCTTCCAGATGCATACTCACGCGGACGTATCATCGGTGTTTACGCACGTCTTGCTCTTTACGGTGCAGACTACTTGATGCAAGAAAAAGTAAACGACTGGAATGCAATCGAAGAAATTGATGAAGAAACAATCCGTCTTCGTGAAGAAATCAACCTTCAATACCAAGCATTGCAACAAGTTGTTCGCTTGGGTGACCTTTACGGAGTTGATGTTCGCAAACCAGCGATGAACGTTAAAGAAGCGATCCAATGGGTTAACATCGCCTTCATGTCTGTCTGCCGTGTTATCAACGGTGCTGCTACATCTCTAGGACGTGTACCAATCGTTTTGGACATCTTTGCAGAACGTGACCTTGCTCGTGGTACATTTACTGAATCAGAAATCCAAGAATTCGTTGATGATTTCGTTATGAAACTTCGTACAGTTAAATTTGCTCGGACAAAAGCTTACGACCAATTGTACTCAGGTGACCCAACTTTCATCACAACTTCTATGGCTGGTATGGGTAACGACGGTCGTCACCGTGTTACTAAGATGGACTACCGTTTCTTGAACACTCTTGACAACATCGGTAACTCTCCAGAACCAAACTTGACAGTTCTTTGGACTGATAAATTGCCATACAACTTCCGCCGCTACTGTATGCACATGAGCCACAAACACTCTTCTATCCAATACGAAGGTGTAACAACAATGGCTAAAGACGGATATGGTGAAATGAGTTGTATCTCATGCTGTGTGTCTCCACTTGACCCAGAAAATGAAGAACAACGCCACAACATCCAGTACTTCGGTGCGCGTGTAAACGTATTGAAAGCCCTTCTTACTGGTTTGAACGGTGGTTACGACGATGTTCACAAAGACTACAAAGTATTTGACATCGAACCAATCCGTGACGAAGTTCTTGAATTTGAATCAGTTAAAGCTAACTTTGAAAAATCTCTTGACTGGTTGACTGACACTTACGTAGATGCCTTGAACATCATTCACTACATGACTGATAAATACAACTACGAAGCTGTTCAAATGGCCTTCTTGCCAACTAAACAACGTGCCAACATGGGATTCGGTATCTGTGGATTTGCCAACACTGTTGACACATTGTCAGCTATTAAGTACGCTACAGTTAAACCAATCCGTGACGAAAATGGCTATATCTACGATTACGAAACAATCGGTGAATACCCACGTTGGGGTGAAGATGACCCACGTTCAAACGAATTGGCAGAATGGTTGATCGAAGCTTACACTACTCGTCTACGTAGCCACAAACTTTACAAAGACGCAGAAGCTACTGTATCACTTTTGACAATCACATCTAACGTTGCTTACTCTAAACAAACTGGTAACTCACCAGTCCACAAAGGTGTATACCTCAACGAAGATGGTTCTGTGAACTTGTCTAAACTTGAATTCTTCTCACCAGGTGCTAACCCATCTAACAAAGCTAAAGGTGGATGGTTGCAAAACTTGAATTCACTTTCTAGCCTTGACTTTAGTTATGCAGCTGATGGTATCTCATTGACTACACAAGTATCACCTCGCGCTCTTGGTAAGACTCGTGACGAACAAGTTGATAACTTGGTAACAATCCTTGATGGTTACTTCGAAAACGGTGGACAACACGTTAACTTGAACGTTATGGACTTGAACGATGTTTACGAAAAGATTATGTCAGGTGAAGACGTTATCGTACGTATCTCTGGATACTGTGTAAACACTAAATACCTCACTCCAGAACAAAAAACTGAATTGACACAACGTGTCTTCCACGAAGTTCTTTCAATGGATGATGCCTTGGATGCATTGAGCTAATCAAGTTCTTGAATAATGAAAAGGAACCCTCGGTCAGTCGACTGAGGGTTTTGTGCTTGGGGATAGTGTGAGCAATTCCTTCGGCGCAATATGCAATGTTTTTGGAAAGGAATAGTGGACCGAATCTGAAATAGCCCGCTGAAACGTTTCAAACAGTGCTAGAAATTGACTGGAATTCAAAGATACTTGTTGAGTTGGGGGGATTTGAAAATAATCCTCAATGAAAATCAAAGAGCAAACTAGGAAGCTATCCTCAGGTTGCTCAAAACACTGTTTTGAGGTTGCAGATAGATCTGACGCAGTTTGAAGAGATTTTCATTGAGGATAAGTCAGGTACTGAAATGTCTGATCGGGATTTAAAGATATAATCCCGACTTTATCACTTAAAAAATACAAAAGGGCAGCTACCCCCTTGCGCCACAAGGGATTTCGCTGTTCTTTAATCTCGTTTAGGTGTTGTATATGGAGCTTTGGCGTAATT
>NZ_VMMV01000126.1:0-2082 GCF_013277375.1 Streptococcus sp. 3613 | reverse complement strand
TGAGGATCTATCTTCATGATTCCTTGATAACCACTGTCAGCCAAGATTTTACCAGCTTGTCCGATATTTCTGCGACTCATTTTGAACAACTTCATATCATGACAATAGTTCACAGTGATCTCCAAAGAAACAATTCTCCCTTGACTTGTGACAATCGCTTGAGCCTTCATAGCGTGGCATTTCTTTTTACCAGAATCATTCGCTAATTGTTTTTTAGGGCGATGGATTTTTACTTCCGTCGCATCAATCATTACCGTGTCCTCAGAACTGAGAGGAGTTCTTGAAATCGTAAAACCACTTTGAACAAGAGTTACTTCAACCCATTGACTCCGACGGATTAAGTTGCTTTCGTGAATACCAAGATCAGCCGCAATTTCTTCATAAGTTCGATATTCTCGCACATATTGAAGTCGCCATAAGAAGGTATTCTAGGCTTAGTTTAGGTTTTCGTCCCCCTTTTGCGTGTTTACCTTGATAATCTCTTTTTAATACAGCTAACATCTCTTCAAAAGTCGTGCACTGAACACCAACCAGGAGCTTAAATCGTGCATCAGTTAGTTGTTCACTTGCTTCATAATCCATAGAACTATTATACCATATATTGTTTCGCAGGAAGTCTATTCAAGCTAATCCCACTTCAATCCCACATGTTCGTTCATTTCTTTATAGGCTGTATCAATTCGTTCCTTAGTCGCTTCATCTAACTGGTCACGATGACTGCCACCCTCTATAAAATCTTCCAAGATATAGGTTTGATAATGATATAAAGGATAGCCTTCTGGTGAAAAGGTTCCCTTTGGTGTTCGATTGACCCAAGTAGGATGAGCTTTAGCTGTTCCGATAGTTGTTTTTCCATCCTTCTTCTTAATGGTTACATCCATGAGAACGCCACGTTCAGTCCACTTAGCATTTTCTTCATCTCCCATAGATTCAATCCGTTGATTGGAAATGAAGTTCCCCATTGAATAGATAATGAGTTTCTTGTCTCCATCTTTTTCAACCGTTTCAGATGGTTCCACAACGTGAGGATGCCCTCCAAAGATAATATCCGCCCCCCAATCAATCATCTTGTGATAAAGAGCTTTTTGTTCCTCAGTTGGTTCCAATCGATACTCCACACCCATCTGAGGCATGATAATGGTGATATCTGCTTCCTTCTCTGCCCGTTCAATTTCAGCCTTCATCTTATCTTCGTTTAAATCTGAAAGATAACGATTATAGTCTTCCTGAGAAATATACCGTTCAATTCCATTGAATCCATAGGAATAGGCCAAAAGAGCAACCTTGATTCCATTCACTTCCTTAATGACCAACGGAGCCTGATCACGTGGTTCATGCGTATAAACTCCGATTGGAGTGATTCCAGCTTTTTCAATAATATCGGCCGTTGAAATAACTCCCTCAATTTGCGAATCCAAAATATGATTATGAGCTAAATCTAGCACATGATAACCTGCATCCTTAATGGCATCCATAACTTCAGCAGGAGCATTAAAGAGAGGATAACCCGCTAAATAATGATCCTTATTGATGGTTCCTTCAAAATCACCAATAGCTAAATCTGCTTGCTTGAGCCAAGGTGTCACATACTCAAAATTCTCATGAAAGTCATAGGTACCGTCTTCTTTTTTAGCTGAAAAGAAAAGTCCATCGTGGTAGAGCAAATCCCCATTAGCCATAATTCTGGCAGTTTTTTCCTCTTCCTGCTCCTGAGACTTTTGCTTAGTCCCCTCTTGAGAAATAGTATCTCGTTTTTGACTGGTTAAAGGGATTCTTTGGAAACTTTCAAACAACAAGACCAAGCCCATTGATAAGGCAACTGCTAGCAAGAGTACCGCCACAAATCCTTTATTGCTCCACCTGCGATAACTCCTAAAAAAGTTTACCAAGCCCTTCATAAAACGAAAAGCTAAACCACCCTGATTTCGATTTTGTCTTCTTTTCATCTTCATTCTCCCTACTTTCTTATGCAAGCCTTTTCTTTTTATTATATCATAGATAAGTAATTCTTTCACAATTGATACTCTTCGAAAATCTCTTCAAACCACGTCAGCGTCGCCTTACCGTATATATGTTACCGAC
>NZ_VMMV01000125.1:0-4498 GCF_013277375.1 Streptococcus sp. 3613 | reverse complement strand
GCAACAAGTAAAGATGAGTCAAAAGACGAAACTTCAACAAAACCTGAAAATTCTGGTAATGCAACAACAGAGAGCGGACAAACAGAACCAGAACAACCAAAAGGAAATTCAACTGAGGATGTTTCAACCGAATCAAACACAGCCAATTCAAATGGAAACGAAGAAATTAAACAAGAAAATGAAGTAGAACCTGATAAAAAAGTAGAAGTTCAAGAGAAAACAATAGAACTAAGAAGTGTTTCTGATGTGGAGCTCTATAGTTATGAAGGAGATCGGTCAAAACAGCATACAAGCTTGGATAAAGTACCAGATAATAAATCTGCTTATTTCATTAAGGTGAAATCAGCTAAATTTAAAGATGTACTACTTCCAGTTTCAAATATTGAGGACACTATAAAGGACGGTAAAGCAGTCTATAAAATTACAGCTAGCTTGGAACACTTGAAGCAATCTGTAGACAATCAATATCAAGACAATTTTACTTATTATCTTCCAAAAGTTGTTCAAAACGATGGCCCTATCTACACATCATTTAAAAAATTAATAACTGATATGAATAGTAGACCAAGTGGAACATTCACACTTGGTGCAACAATGAATGCTCGCGAGTTTGAGTTAAATGAAAACCAAGAAAGTTATGTTACAAATAACTTTACAGGGAAATTGATTGGTAGTCATCAAGGTAAACATTATGCTATCTATAATTTGAAAAAGCCGTTATTTAATACATTAAATAATGCTACTATTCAGGATCTCACCTTGAAAGATGTCAATATTTCTGGTAAGAATCATGTCGCATCAGTTGCTAAGGAAGCCACAAATTCTTCAACTTTAGATAACGTTCACGTAAATGGAATCATTGCTGGTGAGCTAGGTATCGGAGGACTTGTCCAAAAAGTTGATAATTCTACAGTAAGAAATAGTAGCTTCACTGGAAGAATAACAAATACCTTTGTTACAACCTCTCAGTATGCAATTGGTGGCTTAGTAGGACAATTAACTGGATCTAATTCTGTAGTAGACCATTCTATTTCAACAGTAACCATTTCAAGTAATGCAGAATATTCTAACCAAACCATTGGTGGAATTGCAGGTATCGTAGAAAATAATGCAACTGTAAAAAATAGTTATACTGAAGGTGAAATAAATAATGCTAAACCATTCGCTAGAGTTGGTGGAGTTGCAGGTTCCCTATGGACGCAAGAAGGTGGAACAGATGATAATACCGGCCACTTGAATAATGTTCTCAGCGATATGAATATTACAAATGGGAATGCGATTTCTGGTTACCACTTCAATAATATAAAGGAAACAAATGTCTATAGTAATAAAGAAAACAAAGTAGTCAATGTTCAACAAGTTGATGATGAGGTGATGTCAGTTGATTCCACTGTAGAACGTGGTACTGAGATTGAAAAAACAGCAGTTCAAGCTAAGAAAGAGAAGATTACTAAAAAACACACTGTCACAGTGGAAGATTTCACAAATTCTGCTAAACAGGATGTAGATTATACCAAGGCAGCTCATTATCAGGAGACAAGAAAAGTTGCATATAAAAATATAGAAAAATTATTACCTTTCTATAATAGAGACACCATTGTGAAATATGGAAATCAATTATCAACTGATCATAACCTGTATAAGAAAGAACTGTTATCTGTTGTCCCTATGAAAAATGAGGAAGTAGTCTCAGATATCACTTCAAACAAGAATTCTATCAACCATTTATTACTACATTACAACGATGGAACATCTGAGAAAGTAAACATAACCTACCATAATGACTTTGCAAATCTGGCTGAGTATACTATTGGAAGTACAGGTCTAGTATACACACCAAATGCTTTCCTAAAAGATTACACATCTATAATAGACAGAGTTAAAAACGACTTAAATACAGTACAGTATAATCCAACTGCTCTTAAGAATTTGTTAGGAATCTCTGATAATATTAAATTAACAGAACTCTATCTAGATGAGCAATTCACTAAGACAAAAGATCACTTGACTGAGACTCTTAAAAAATTGCTTTCAGCTGATGCTGCTGTTTCTGGAAATAATAGTGCTATTGACAATTACATTGTTGATAAAATCAAGCGAAACAAAGAAGCCTTGATGCTAGGATTAACCTATCTAGAACGCTGGTATGATTTCAAATTTGATAAGGCTAGCGCAAAAGATTTGCTTATGTTCCATATGGATTTCTTTGGTAAGGGAAATACCTCTCCTCTTGATACGATTATTGAACTAGGTAAATCTGGCTACAACAATCTCTTGGCAAAAAATAATGTGGTTACTTACAATGCCTTGCTGACGAATAACTACGGTACAAAAGACCTGTTTAGTGCTTTAGAAGGCTATCGTAAAGCATTTGCACCTACTCAAACTAACAATGACTGGTTTAAATCACAGACCAAGGCTTATATCGTTGAAGAAAAATCTAATATTCCAGAAGTGAGGGCTAACCAGGAAAAAGCTGGTAGCAAGTACTCTATCGGTGTCTATGATCGAATCACTAGCGACAGCTGGAAATACCGTAACATGGTACTACCTCTACTTACCTTGCCAGAAAAATCAGTATTTGTCATTTCAACTATCTCTAGTCTAGGATTTGGTGCTTATGATCGTTACCGTAATAAAGAACATCAAGCAAGTGGTGATCTGAATAGCTTTGTTGAAGAAAACGCGCGTGAGACAGCCAAACGTCAACGAGATCACTATGATTATTGGTATCGTATTCTAGATGAAAAAGGGCGTGAAAAGCTTTATCGAAATATCTTGCTTTATGATGCCTATAAATTTGGAAATGATAATACTGAAGGAAAGGCTAAAAAAGTAGCAAATTTTGATGATCCAAATCCTGCTATGAAACATTTCTTTGGACCTGTTGGAAATAAAGTCGGTCATAATGAACACGGTGCTTACGCCACAGGTGATGCCGTTTATTATATGGGTTATCGTATGTTAGACAAGGACGGCGCCATTACTTATACGCATGAAATGACTCATGATTCAGATCAGGACATTTATCTTGGAGGATATGGTCGAAGAAGTGGTTTGGGACCAGAGTTCTTCGCCAAAGGCTTATTACAAGCGCCAGACCATCCAAATGACGCAACCATCACCATCAACTCGATTTTGAAACATTCAAAATCTGATAGTACAGAAGGACAACGATTACAAGTACTTGATCCAACCACGAGATTTAAAGACGCAACAGATCTTCAGAACTACGTCCACAATATGTTCGATGTCATTTATATGTTAGAATATCTTGAAGGAAAATCAATAATCAGTCAATTATCTGCAATAGAAAAAATGGCTGCGTTGAGAAAAATTGAGAATCAATACCTAAAAGATTCAGCAGATGGAAATAGTGTTTACGCAACAAATGTAGTCAAAGATTTGACAGTAGAAGATGCCCAAAAACTGACAAGCTTTGAGAGTTTGATTGATAATAATATTCTTTCGTCTAGGGAATATGCGTCAAAAACATACGAAAGAAATGGCTATTTTACTATAAAACTATTTGCGCCAATTTATGCAGCATTAAGTAGTGATACAGGAACACCAGGTGACCTGATGGGACGTCGTATAGCCTATGAACTACTAGCTGCTAAAGGCTTTAAAGATGGTATGGTACCATATATCTCAAACCAATACGAAGAAGAAGCCAAACAAAAGGGCAAGACAATCAATCTCTACGGTAAAACAAGAGGCTTGGTTACAGATGACTTGGTTTTGGAAAAGGTATTTAAAGGCCAATATAAAAATTGGGTGGAATTTAAGAAAGCTATGTATCAAGAACGACAAGAACAGTTTGATAGATTGAACAAAGTTACCTTTAAGGATCCAACCCAATCATGGCAAAGTTTTGCTAGAAAAACAATCACTTCAGTTTCTGAATTACAGACTTTGATGAATGAAGCTGTAAGAAAAGATGCAGATGCGTATCGCTGGTATAACTATAATCCAGAAACAGACAGTGCGGTTCATAAGTTGAAGAGAGCAATCTTTAAAGCCTATCTTGACCAAACCGATGATTTTAGAAGTTCAATTTTTGAGAATAAAAAATAGTGTTTACTATTAGGAAATAAAAATTGAATGTAGAGAATTAGAATTGTCATTATTAAAAAAGATAAATTTTCCATTCGGAAAATAAAATGTATTGTTGGTTCGGTGTTACTCGGAAGTGTCTTGGTTGCACCGTAACCGTCCAATAGCGAAGTATATTGAAAAATCTCCAGACTAGGGAACTCACGGATAGTTCCTAATCTGGAGATTTCGGCTCTTTGTCAACTGTAGTGGGTTGAAGTCAGCTAAGCTCGAGAAAGGACACATTTCGTCCTTTCTTTTGTAACCGCCCAATAACGAAGTATATTGAAAAATCTCCAGACTAGAGAACTCACGGATAGTTCCTAATCTGGAGATTTCTTATTTGCACTTTTCTTGTACAACTTTAGTCCATGGTAAATAAGCCTCTAAAACCTCTTTGTTT
>NZ_VMMV01000124.1:0-6917 GCF_013277375.1 Streptococcus sp. 3613 | reverse complement strand
ATAAAACGCTAGTTGGCACACCACAGGGAGGAAATGTATCTCCTCTCTTATCCAATATCATGCTTAATGAATTGGACAAGGAATTAGAAAAGAGGGGACTTCGATTTGTGCGCTACGCAGATGATTGTGTGATGACGGTCGGAAGCGAGGCAGCCGCTAAGCGTGTGATGTATTCAGTCAGTCGTTTTATTGAGAAACGGCTAGGTTTGAAAGTAAATATGACCAAGACTAAGATTACCAGACCAAGAGAGCTGAAATACTTAGGTTTTGGGTTCTGGAAATCATCAGATGGTTGGAAAAGTCGTCCCCATCAAGATAGTGTTCGGAGATTTAAGCTTAAATTGAAGAAACTAACACAGAGGAAATGGAGTATAGACTTAACAAGACGTATTGAGCAACTGAATTTGTCTATTCGAGGATGGATAAACTATTTCTCATTGGGAAATATGAAAAGTATTGTCACCAGCATAGATGAGCGCTTGCGTACTCGCCTACGAGTGATTATCTGGAAGCAATGGAAGAAGAAATCGAGACGACTATGGGGATTGCTTAAGTTAGGAGTTCCTAAATGGATAGCAGATAAGGTATCTGGCTGGGGTGACCATTATCAATTAGTAGCTCAGAAGTCGGTACTAAACGTGCTATATCAAAACCAGTCCTTGAAAAACGTGGACTGGTTTCGTGTTTGGATTATTACCTTGAACGACATGTGTTAAAAGTTAGTTGAACCGCCGTATGCCGAACGGCACGTACGGTGGTGTGAGAGGGGCTAGAGATTATCCCCTACTCGATTAAGCAATTTCCTTGACATTTTTCTTATTTTGCGCTATCATATATACATATAATATATGGGAGTCTGTGTACAGTCTGAGAGGAAGTGTTAAACTTCGACCGCACCTGATCTGGGTAATGCCAGCGGAGGGAACGATACTTAGTCTGATTTTGCACCTTTTCCATATATGGTAAAGGTTTTTCTTTTTGTCAAAGGAAAACGAGAAGAGGAGGTTTTTATGAAAGCAAGCATCGCCTTGCAAGTTTTACCCCTAGCACAGGGGATTGATCGGATAGCTGTTATTGATCAGGTCATTGCTTATCTGCAAGCTCAAGAAGTGACCATGGTGGTGACACCATTTGAAACGGTCTTGGAAGGGGAGTTTGATGAGCTTATGCGCATTCTAAAAGAAGCGCTGGAAGTGGCAGGGCAGGAGGCAGATAATGTCTTTGCCAATGTCAAAATAAATGTAGGAGAGATTTTAAGTATTGATGAGAAGCTTGAAAAGTATGCTGAGACGACACATTAGTCTATTGGGCTTTCTAGGAGTCTTGTCAATCTGGCAGTTAGCAGGTTTTCTTAAACTTCTCCCCAAGTTTATCCTGCCGACACCTTTTGAAATTCTCCAGGCCTTTGCTCGTGACAGAGAATTTCTCTGGCACCATAGCTGGGCCACGTTGAGAGTGGCTTTGCTAGGTCTAATTTTGGGAGTCTTGATTGCCTGTCTCATGGCTGTACTCATGGATAGTTTGACTTGGCTCAATGACCTGATTTACCCTATGATGGTGGTCGTTCAGACTATCCCGACCATTGCCATAGCCCCTATTTTGGTCTTGTGGCTCGGTTATGGGATTTTGCCCAAGATTGTCCTGATTATCTTGACGACCACTTTTCCTATCATCGTCAGTATTTTGGACGGCTTTAGGCATTGTGACAAGGATATGCTGACCTTGTTTAGTCTGATGCGGGCCAAGCCTTGGCAAATCCTGTGGCATTTTAAAATTCCAGTCAGCCTGCCTTACTTTTATGCAGGTCTGAGGGTCAGTGTCTCCTACGCCTTTATCACAACAGTGGTATCTGAGTGGTTGGGAGGCTTTGAAGGACTAGGTGTCTACATGATTCAGTCCAAGAAACTGTTTCAGTATGATACCATGTTTGCTATTATTATTCTGGTATCGATTATCAGTCTTCTCGGTATGAAGCTGGTTGATGTCAGTGAAAAATATGTTATTAAATGGAAACGTTCGTAGAATTAGAATGTTTCAAAAAAGAAAAGAGGAAATCAAAATGAAGAAAACATGGAAAGTGTTTTTAACTGTTTTAACAGCTCTTGTAGCTGTTGTACTTGTGGCCTGTGGTCAAGGAACTGCTTCTAAGGATAACAAAGAGGCAGAACTCAAGAAGATCGACTTTATCCTAGACTGGACACCAAATACTAACCACACAGGGCTATATGTTGCCAAGGAAAAAGGTTATTTCAAAGAAGCTGGAGTGGATGTTGATTTGAAATTGCCACCAGAAGAAAGCTCATCTGACTTGGTTATCAATGGTAAGGCACCATTTGCAGTGTATTTCCAAGACTACATGGCTAAAAAATTGGAAAAAGGAGCAGGAATCACTGCCGTTGCAGCTATTGTTGAACACAATACATCAGGAATCATCTCACGTAAATCTGACAATGTAAGCAGTCCAAAAGACTTGGTTGGTAAGAAATACGGGACTTGGAATGACCCAACTGAACTTGCTATGTTGAAAACATTGGTAGAATCACAAGGTGGGGACTTTGAGAAGGTAGAAAAAGTACCAAATAACGACTCAAACTCTATCACACCTATTGCCAATGGTGTCTTTGACACTGCTTGGATCTACTACGGTTGGGATGGTATACTTGCTAAATCTCAAGGTGTAGATGCTAACTTCATGTATTTGAAAGACTATGTCAAGGAGTTTGACTACTATTCACCAGTTATCATCGCAAACAACGACTATCTGAAAGATAACAAAGAAGAAGCTCGTAAAGTCATCCAAGCCATCAAAAAAGGTTACCAATATGCTATGGAGCATCCAGAAGAAGCGGCTGATATCCTCATCAAGAATGCACCTGAACTTCAGGAAAAACGTGACTTTGTCATCGAATCTCAAAAATACTTGTCAAAAGAATACGCAAGCGACAAGGAAAAATGGGGTCAATTTGATGCAACTCGCTGGAATGCCTTCTACAAATGGGATAAAGAAAATGGTATCCTTAAAGAAGATTTGACAGATAAAGGCTTCACCAACGAATTTGTGAAATAATGACAGAAATAAGACTAGAACACGTCAGTTATGCCTATGGTCGGGAGAGGATTTTAGAGGACATCAATCTGCAGGTGACTTCAGGTGAAGTGGTTTCTATCCTAGGTCCAAGCGGTGTTGGAAAGACCACTCTCTTTAATCTAATCGCTGGGATTTTAGAAGTCCAGTCTGGGAGAATTGTCCTGGATGGTGAAGAAAATCCCAAGGGGCGCGTGAGTTATATGTTGCAAAAGGACTTGCTCTTGGAGCACAAGACGGTGCTTGGAAATATCATTCTGCCCCTCTTGATTCAAAAAGTGGATAAGGCGGAAGCCATTGCCCGGGCGGATGAAATTCTTGCGACCTTCCAGTTGACAGCTGTAAGAGATAAATACCCTCATGAACTCAGTGGCGGGATGCGCCAGCGTGTAGCCTTGCTTCGAACTTACCTTTTCGGGCACAAGCTCTTTCTCTTAGACGAGGCTTTTAGCGCCTTGGATGAGATGACCAAGATGGAACTACACGCTTGGTACCTTGAGATTCACAAGCAGTTGCACTTGACAACATTGATTATTACTCATAGTATAGAGGAGGCTCTTAATCTCAGCGACCGCATCTATATCTTGAAAAATCGCCCTGGGCAGATTGTTTCAGAAATTAAACTAGACTGGTCTGAAGATGAGGACAAGGAAGTCCAAAAGATTGCCTACAAACGTCAAATCTTGGCAGAATTAGGCTTAGAATAAGTAGAAAAATAGGGAGTTGGTGAAGATTATCCTTTACCAGCGCCCTTTTTCTTTTAAAAATGAGAAAATTTCGGTATAATAGTCAAAGATAGTCAAGGTTTAAAGAGAGAGGTGGGTTTGTAATGAGATTTAAAAATACATCGGATCATATTGAGGCCTACATCAAGGCGATTTTAGATCAATCTGGTATCGTGGAGTTGCAACGGAGTCAGTTGGCAGATACCTTTCAGGTTGTTCCTAGTCAGATTAACTACGTGATCAAGACACGCTTTACGGAAAGTAGAGGCTACTTGGTTGAAAGTAAGCGTGGTGGCGGAGGCTACATTCGTATAGGACGGATTGAGTTTTCTAGTCATCATGAAATGCTCCGGGAGCTGCTTTACTCGATTGGTGAGCGAGTCAGTCAAGAAATTTATGAGGATATTCTCCAGCTTTTGGTTGAGCAGGAATTGATGACCAAGCAGGAGATGAATTTGCTAGAATCAGTAGCTTTGGATCGCGTTTTAGGAGAAGAAGCTCCAGTTGTTCGAGCAAACATGCTACGTCAGGTCATACAAGAGGTAGATAGAAAAGGGAAGTAAGATGAACTATTCAAAAGCATTGAATGAATGTATCGAAAGTGCCTACATGGTTGCTGGACATTTTGGAGCTCGTTATCTAGAGTCGTGGCACTTGTTGATTGCCATGTCTAATCACAGTTATAGTGTAGCAGGGGCAACTTTAAATGATTATCCGTATGAGATGGACCGTTTAGAAGAGGTGGCTTTGGAACTGACTGAAACGGACTATAGCCAGGATGAAACCTTTACGGAATTGCCGTTCTCCCGTCGTTTGCAGGTTCTTTTTGATGAAGCAGAGTATGTAGCGTCAGTGGTCCATGCTAAGGTACTAGGGACAGAGCACGTCCTCTATGCGATTTTGCATGATGGCAATGCCTTGGCGACTCGTATCTTGGAGAGGGCTGGTTTTTCTTATGAAGACAAGAAAGATCAGGTCAAGATTGCTGCTCTTCGTCGAAATTTAGAAGAACGGGCAGGCTGGACTCGTGAAGATCTCAAGGCTTTACGCCAACGCCATCGTACAGTAGCTGACAAGCAAAATTCTATGGCCAATATGATGGGCATGCCGCAGACTCCGAGTGGTGGTCTCGAGGATTATACGCATGATTTGACAGAGCAAGCGCGTTCTGGCAAGTTAGAACCAGTCATCGGTCGGGACAAGGAAATCTCACGTATGATTCAAATCTTGAGCCGTAAGACTAAGAACAACCCTGTCTTGGTTGGGGATGCTGGTGTCGGGAAAACAGCTCTGGCCCTTGGTCTTGCCCAGCGTATTGCTAGTGGTGACGTGCCTGCGGAAATGGCTAAGATGCGCGTGTTAGAACTTGATTTGATGAATGTCGTTGCAGGGACACGCTTCCGTGGTGACTTTGAAGAGCGCATGAACAATATCATCAAGGATATTGAAGAAGATGGCCAAGTCATCCTCTTTATCGATGAACTCCACACCATCATGGGTTCTGGTAGCGGGATTGATTCGACTCTGGATGCGGCCAATATCTTGAAACCAGCCTTGGCGCGTGGAACTTTGAGAACGGTTGGTGCCACTACTCAGGAAGAATATCAAAAACATATCGAAAAAGATGCGGCACTTTCTCGTCGTTTCGCTAAAGTGACGATTGAAGAACCAAGTGTGGCAGATAGTATGACTATTTTACAAGGTTTGAAGGCGACTTATGAGAAACATCACCGTGTACAAATCACAGATGAAGCGGTTGAAACAGCGGTTAAGATGGCTCATCGTTATTTAACCAGTCGTCACTTGCCAGACTCTGCTATCGACCTCTTGGACGAAGCAGCAGCAACAGTGCAAAATAAGGCAAAGCATGTAAAAGCAGACGATTCAGATTTGAGTCCAGCTGACAAGGCCCTGATGGATGGCAAGTGGAAACAGGCAGCCCAGCTAATCGCAAAAGAAGAGGAAGTACCTGTCTACAAAGACTTGGTGACAGAGTCTGATATTTTGACCACCTTGAGTCGCTTGTCAGGAATCCCAGTTCAAAAGCTGACTCAGACTGACGCTAAGAAATATCTAAATCTTGAAGCAGAACTCCATAAACGGGTTATCGGTCAAGATCAAGCTGTTTCAAGTATTAGTCGTGCGATTCGCCGTAATCAGTCAGGAATTCGCAGTCACAAGCGTCCGATCGGTTCCTTTATGTTCCTAGGACCCACAGGTGTCGGTAAGACCGAGTTGGCCAAGGCTTTGGCAGAAGTTCTCTTTGATGACGAATCAGCCCTTATCCGCTTTGATATGAGTGAGTATATGGAGAAATTCGCAGCCAGCCGTCTAAATGGAGCTCCTCCAGGCTATGTGGGTTACGAAGAAGGTGGGGAGTTGACAGAGAAGGTTCGCAATAAACCCTATTCCGTTCTCCTCTTTGATGAGGTAGAGAAGGCTCACCCAGATATCTTTAATGTTCTCTTGCAGGTTCTGGATGACGGTGTCTTGACCGATAGCAAGGGACGCAAGGTCGATTTTTCAAATACCATTATCATTATGACATCGAACCTAGGTGCGACTGCCCTTCGTGATGATAAGACTGTTGGTTTTGGGGCTAAGGATATTCGTTTTGACCAGGAAAATATGGAAAAACGCATGTTTGAAGAACTGAAAAAAGCTTATAGACCGGAATTCATCAACCGTATTGATGAGAAGGTGGTCTTCCATAGCCTATCTAGTGATCATATGCAGGAAGTGGTGAAGATTATGGTCAAGCCTTTAGTGGCAAGTTTGGCTGAAAAAGGCATTGACTTGAAATTACAAGCTTCAGCTCTGAAATTGTTAGCAAATCAAGGATATGACCCAGAGATGGGAGCTCGCCCACTTCGCAGAACCCTGCAAACAGAAGTGGAGGACAAGTTGGCAGAACTTCTTCTCAAGGGAGATTTAGTGGCAGGCAGCACACTTAAGATTGGTGTCAAAGCAGGCCAGTTAAAATTTGATATTGCATAAAAATGGAGAATCAGGAGTAATCTTGATTCTCTTTTGCCAAATTTCAAGTTCAAGTTAGCCATGAAGAAGTCTTCTCTGGGTGATTTGTAGTTCAAGCATTTTTTAGGATA
>NZ_VMMV01000123.1:0-9255 GCF_013277375.1 Streptococcus sp. 3613 | reverse complement strand
CATTCGCTAATTGTTTTTTTAGGGCGATTGATTTTTACTTCCGTCGCATCAATCATTACCGTGTCCTCAGAACTGAGAGGAGGTCTTGAAATCGTAAAACCACTTTGAACAAGAGTTACTTCAACCCATTGACTCCGATGGGTTAAGTTGCTTTCGTGGATACCAAAATCAGCCGCAATTTGTTCATAAGTTCGATATTCTCGCACATATTGAAGTCGCCATAAGAAGGTATTCTAGGCTTAATTTAGGTTTTTATCCATCTTTTGCGTGTTTAATTTTTAATACAGCTAACATCTCTTCAAAAGTCGTGCGCTGAACACCAACAAGACGATTAAATTGTGCATCAGTTAGTTGTTTACTTGCTTCATAATTCATAGAACTATTATACCATATTTTGTTTCGCAGGAAGTCTAATAATAATATTTATCTTTCCTATCGAACGCTTTCAATCTTCCAACTATTCCAACCTTTAAACCGTATAGCTCCATGCTGGTCAGTTCGGTAAACTTTGCTATTGATACCTTCCAGTCGTGTCAAAGTTTCCTGATGGGGGAGTTTCGTTCGATTGTTCTTTCCAACTGAGATGAGAGTCATCTCTGGTTTGAGCTGTTCTAAAAAGTCTGAACTTAATGATTTTTTAGAGCCATGTTGGCTAGCTTTCAAAACATCCACTTCTAGGTCAGGATAGTGCTTCAGCATGTCCTTCTCTCCTTTCTCCTCCAAATTTCCAGTGAAAAGAAAGTTTTTATCCAAGAGTTTTCCATACAAAACCAGGGTATCTTCATGATCTCCAATTTTCCTTGGAGATAGGACTTCTAACTGACTTCCAAAAATTGGCAAGTTCTCTCCTGCTGTCACACTGCGCACCTTGGTTTGAGTCGCCTGTAGTTCTGCCACAAATTCCTTCTGTTTCAGACTTCCTTTTGATACTAAAATCTCCCCTACATGAAAAGCCTTGGTCACCTCCAACAAATCTCCAACATGTTCCTTGTCCGTATTTGTCAAAATCAGCTGGTCAATCTTGGCTACTCCTCGACTTTTGAGATAGGGAATCAAGGTTCGCTGGGCATTGCTGGTCGTCGCCTTTTCTTGCCATTTTTCAATTTTCTTATCAGATTCTGCCTTGCCACCTACATCTATGAGAATGGTCTTCCCAGTTACATCCCTTAGGAAAATACTTTCTCCTTGCCCCACATCCAGCATGGTAATTTCATTTTCCAGTGGATGCTTGGTCAAGAAAAAGAGACCCACAATAAGTAAGCTGAAGCCAGCTACTCTTTTGATATTTTTCCTCAAATCATAGACCAAAGCCAAGGAAATTAACAATAAAATTAAAAACCATGCATTAGGTTGTCCAAAGACAAACGGCCTACTTGTCATCTGCGAGACCAAGCGAATCATTCCCTCCAACCATTCAAAGATAAAATTCAGTTGAATGACTGGATAGAGAAAGGAAAGGGCAAATAAGATAGACAAGAGCGGTAAGAAGACCAAATCAAATAGAAAGGAAAAGACAAAGGTCAAGAGGATGGACCAAGGTTGAAATTCCGCAAAATAGAAGGATAGAATGGGCAATATGCCCAAGGAGATGACTAGACTTTCACTAGCAACAGCCTTGAGCCCCTCCCCTTCTTTGCTGGTCATGGTCAGGATAAAAGCATAAGCGCAGGACAAGACTCCTCCTGCTGTCAAGAAAAAGTTTGGCATGACAATAAAGAGGAGAAACACTGTCAAGGCAAAATTATCCAAGCCCTTAACCCCATGTTGAGCCAGTAGCTTTTGCAAGAGACTGCGAATAACCGATGCTGAAAATCCAGTTAGTCCCGCATAGATAAGGGAAAAGGGATAAGTCAGCCATTTCAACTTTTCTTGGGTCAAGCCCAATCGCAAGAGAAGTTTCTTAAATCCGTTCATGAAAAAACCTACCTGCATGCCAGATAGGGCAAAGAGGTGGATAATTCCTAGACTGGAATAAAGCTCATTCATCTCCTCAAAGTCGGTGTCCAGATGTCCCAGCAAGAGTCCTGTCATGTAATTGCGCATAGGGTCTGGAAAGTGCGTCTTAATCCAAACCACAGCCTTTCGACGTAAACTGGACAAGTTTTCTCCTATATCCCAACTGCCAATCTTTTGAAGTGACTGGATTGTTTTGATATTGAGAGTCTGGTAAATTCCCTGAGTCTTCAGATAGGCTTGGTAATTAAAGCCACCAAAATTTCTCTGCCCTTCTGGCTCCGAAAGCTTCCCTTCTAGTCCTATCTCATGCAGGTCGGTTAAAGCTTGAAAGGCTTCTTTCTCCTCCTCGGACTGGAGTTTATAATAGACTTGAAAAATGCGTCCATCAGCCTTGCCGCGAAAGGACAGACTATCACCATTGACCTTAACAGTGTCAGGCAGAATCCGTACCCTTTCAACAGAATCCGCCAGATTTTGACTCGCTTGGCTCTGTTGCCAATTTTGAAACAGAAACCAGAAGCCAAAGACTCCACAAATCACTAAAACTTTGCCTGTTGATTTCCATGGAAATTGGAAAAAGAGACAGACTAGCAGAAAAACAAAGCCCAACAAAGCAAGATAGGATGCTGAGAAAATAGCGTAATAAAACCAAAGTAACAAAAAACTCAGGTAAATTAGGGGAATGGGGATGTTCTTAATCCACTGTAACATAGTCTTTTAGCTTTTCTATGGTCTTAGCACCAATGCCAGAGACCTTCTTGAGTTCATCAATCGACTTGAATTTCCCATTTGCCTCACGATGGTCTATAATGTCCTGAGCTCGTTTTCCTCCCAGTCCCTTAACCTGTTTAAGCTCTTCCAGACTGGCCTTGTTGAGATTGACCTTCTTTTCCTTGCTTGTTGAAGAAGCTGTCCCCGAACCAGTCTGTTGACTAACTGCTTCTTCTCCCTTAGTAGGAACGTAAACCAGAGCCTCATCACTAACTTTCTGAGCTAGATTGAGCGACTTGCTGTCTGCTTGCTCTGTCAAGCCACCAGCCTTCTGAACAGCATCATTGACTCGACTACCTACAGGCAAGTCATAAATCCCTGGCGATTTGACAGCACCTTTGACATCTACTGTGATTAGATCTTGTTCAAGGGGTTCTTCCTTCTCTTCCTTGTTCACTTCCTTTTCGGATACCAAATCCTTGGAAACAGCTGCAACTTCAGCCTGCAAATTCGTTTCCTTTACAGGTGTTTGTGGAGCTGGCTTTAGCAGGAAAAATCCGCCTACAAGCAAGCCCAGACCAGTACAGATGACGATGATTTTATACTCTTTGATTTTCTCGATAATTGCTTCCATATTTTCTCCTCTCTTAGATTATTCGTAAGAGGAAGAAAAAACAGTCGAAAAATTTCTTTTCAACTGCTTATTTATTTGCAAAATAGTCTTCCTTGGTCAAGACATAATGAACTCTTGTCACGATTCGGCCTTTTTCATGCTGGTCCATACAAGCATAAGCTTCTTCGTGGGAAAAACGCATGCCTGATTTCTCCATGACCTTTCCTGACGCGGGATTAGCCTTATCGTGTAAAGCAACTAACTTATTCATTCCTATCTTCTCAAAAGCTAGCTCAATTACGGCACGATTGGCTTCTGTCGTCAATCCTTGATTCCAATACTTTTTATTGATAATGTAGCCAATAGCTGCCTTCTTAAGAACAGGATCAATCTTGTGCAAGTCAATGGTTCCGATAAACTTGCCGTTATCTTTTAATTCAATCCCCCAGCGTCCCAAGGGATTAGCCAAGTAGAACTGAGCAATATTATTCTTGGTTTCTTCTACATTTTGATTGGTTGAAAAAGTGTAACGTGTATTATCCTTGTCCGAGGCATAGTCAAACATTGCTTCCGCATCATTCAAAGTTACAGGTCTAAGCAACAAACGCTCTGTCTCGACTATGGGATACTGAGCTAGTTTTAAAAAGATTGATTCCATACGTTTCTTCCACTTGAAACCTTTCTAATCTAATATAAGGATATTGAATAAAACATTTAAAAAGCAAACTTATAGTAGATTGAAATAAGATATAAACAAATCAATCAGGAAAGTCAAATTAATTTCTAAAAATGTTTTAGCAGTCACAACGTACTATTCTAGCTTCAATCTACTATAGATTTAGTATTGAGATAACTTTAAGTACAAAAGAACTATCCTTCATATAGAGGTTGAGAATCTAATTCTTCACTCTCTTCTTTTTTAACCGGTTCTGGTTCATAGGCTCGGATAATCTGAGCGACAACTGGGTGGCGAACCACATCCTTGGCTGAAAAATGAACAAAGTCAATCTGGTGAATGTTCTTGAGTTTCTCTTGGGCATCAATCAAACCGGACTTGACATTGCGTGGCAGGTCAATCTGACTGATATCTCCATTGACAATCATCTTAGAATGAAAACCTAAACGAGTCAAAAACATCTTCATCTGCATAATGGTCGTATTTTGCGCCTCATCGAGAATGACAAAGGCATCATCCAAGGTCCGTCCACGCATATAGGCAAGGGGCGCAATCTCAATAATTTCACGCTCCATGAGTCGAGTTGTTTGGTCTTTCCCCAGAATCTGATACAAAGCATCATAAACAGGTCGAAGGTAAGGATCTACCTTCTCCTTAAGATCACCCGGAAGAAAACCTAGACTCTCTCCTGCTTCCACCGCTGGACGTGTCAAGATAATCCTCTTGACTTGCCCACGTTTAAGTGCAGTCACTGCTAAGGTCACTGCAAGAAAGGTCTTCCCTGTACCTGCTGGCCCAATTCCAAAGGTCACATCATGCTGTTTAACACTGTCCACATAAAGTTTTTGACCTAGTGTTTTGACACGGATAGGCTTCCCTGTATTATCCTTGATAATTTCTTCTTCATAAAGGGCGACAAATTTGTCGATTTCATCGTTTTTGACCATGCTAATCGCAGTCACTACATCTGGTGTGCCGACTGTCATTCCACGATTTACCAAAACCATCAAGGCTTGAATAACTTGTCTAGCTTCCTCACAAGCTGACTCCCCCCCCAAGACTTGTACAATCTCTGTACGAGCATGAATCACCACATCAAGCTCTTCTTCCATCAAACGAAGATGGCGCTCATTGGAACCAAAAAGATGAAACAGGTCATCTGGATGACTCAGTTGAATGTCTATTGAATGTTCCTTCAAATAAAGAACCTCTCTAATCCTTTTATTTCTTTTTATTATAGCAAAGGGATGGAGAAATTACTAGCCCAAACCCAATGAATCATGCTAGTGTTCTAAGTATTCTTGCCAGATAGCGTCAAAGTCTCCTAGGTTAAAAGAGAAACTGGCATGTTCTTCCAAAAAGCGACTCACCTCATCAAAATCATCTGTGTGTTTTGGAAAAGCTGATTCTTCAAAGGCTAGGTCTGCTAGGATAGCTTTGGGACTGTTACTTTTAGGATTGCGCTCGGTCATGAGCCAAGTGTAAAATGATTTTCTCATATGTCACCCTAGATCAATTCTGTCCCAAACTGGTCTTGCTTGATTTTACCAGCCTTCATAAGACCACCTAAAACTTTCTTGAACTGACCTTTAGAAATGCCAAAGGTTGCCTTGATGTCATCTGGAGATGACTTATCATTCAAGGTCATGAAACCGCCATTGCTTTCCAAATAAGTCAAAATCATCTGGGCATCATTTTCCAACATTTCAAACGAACGTGGTTTGAGGGAGAGGTTCAGAGTGCGGTCCACTTCGCGGAAACCAATGACACGCGCATCTAAAACTTGCCCTAAACGTGGCTCTGCATAGCGCTCGCTAGGATGGATAAAACCAAGCATGTTATTTTCTGGCAGGTAAACAAAAGTTCCTGACAGCTTGAGGCGGTATACAATGGCTGGCCAGTTTTGGTTCTGCATGTTGTTGTAGGCAGGTCGAGCCAGACGTTGGAAGTCTTCTTGATAAGCCAAGAGTCCCCAGATACGATCTTTCTTGTCCACTTCAAGACGGATGTAGAGTTGATCACCCTTCTTAGGCCAGAGTTCCTTGAGCTCAGGGAGAATATCGAGTGACACAACGATTTCCTTGTCAGGAAGGCCTGTATCCACAAAGACACCCAAGTCTTTACGAACTTCTGTGACACGTCCCCAACCAAATTGGTCCTGAGTGGCAGTCACTTCTAGAGTTGTCAAGCGGAGTTTTTGCTTCATATCCGTGTAGGCAAAACCTTTAACCGTATCCCCTACTGTATGTTGACCTTCTTCCTTGGTAAGAGCATAGGTCTGGCCATCCTTTTGAACAAAGTAAAAACGGTCGTTTTCATCGATGATGAGTCCAACGATAAAACTTGCAAGATTTGTATTCATATTTCCTTCTTTCGAACAAAACTCAGCCAGCAATGCCAACTGAGTTTTTCTGTTTATTTTTAGACTTCCAAGAGTTCTTTCTCTTTGTTGGCAGTCATGTCGTCGATGTGTTTAACAGCATCATCTGTTACTTTTTGAATGTCTTTTTCAAGAGTCTTCAATTCGTCTTCAGTGATTTCTTTTGCTTTTTCTTGTTTCTTAGCTTCATCCATAGCATCGCGACGGATATTGCGGACAGCCACTTTAGCATTCTCACCGACTTTCTTCACTTCTTTAGCAAGGTCACGACGAGTTTCTTCTGTAAGAGCAGGGATAACCAAACGAATTACAGAACCATCGTTAGCTGGTGTGATACCAAGATCAGAAGCGTTTAAGGCACGTTCGATGTCTTTCAATGAAGACTTGTCAAATGGTGTTACCAACAAAACACGCGCTTCTGGAATGGTAATTGAAGCAATTTGGTTAAGAGGAGTTTCTACTCCATAGTATTCTACATGTACACGGTCGAGTAAACTTGCGTTGGCACGACCAGCACGGATACCACCAAATTCACGAGCAAGTGATTGGTGAGACTGGGTCATTCTCTCTTTAGCTTTTTCAATAATTGCGTTAGCCATAATCTTTCTTATTCCTTTTCTTCGATATTATTTGAAACTGTTGTTCCGATATTTTCACCAAATACGACACGTTTGATGTTGCCTGGTTGGTTCATGTTGAAGACAACCAAGTCAATGTCGTTATCCATTGAGAGGGTTGAAGCAGTTGAGTCCATGATACGAAGACCTTTATTGATAACGTCACGGTGGGTCAATTCTTCAAACTTAACGGCTGTCTTGTCCTTCTTAGGATCGGCATTGTAAACACCATCGACCCCATTTTTAGCCATAAGGATAGCATCCGCTTCGATTTCAGCTGCACGAAGGGCCGCTGTTGTATCTGTTGAGAAGTAAGGTGAACCAATTCCGGCACCAAAGATAACGATACGGCCTTTTTCAAGATGACGAAGGGCACGTCCACGGACATAAGGCTCTGCCACTTGTTGCATTGCAATAGCTGTTTGCACACGCGTATCAACACCAACTTGTTGCAATGAATCGGCCATCACAAGAGCATTCATAACAGTCCCAAGCATTCCTGTGTAATCTGCCTGAACGCGGTCCATACCTGCTTCTGCTGCAGGTTCTCCACGCCAGAGATTTCCTCCACCGATAACAAGGGCAATTTCGATACCTAAGCTATGAACTTCTTGAATCTCTTTTGCGATTGTTTGAACTGTTTGGATATCAATCCCTACGCCACGTTCACCGGCAAGGGCTTCACCTGATAACTTGATTAAAATACGTTTATACTTGGGATTCGCCATTTTCACTCTCCTTCTTTTATCCTACCTATTTTATCACAATTTCTAAGATTTTTATAGTATCATGAGCGATTCTTTCAAAAAAATTAGACAGTCAAAAATTCCTCTAAATCGCTGAGGGCACGCTCTGCAATTTTTTCATAACGAGCCTTCTTATCACGGATACGTTCGCCTTCCAACTCCTTGATAATCCCAAAGTTGACATTCATTGGTTGGAAATGTTTGCTGTCGGCATGGGTGATGTAATGAGCTAGACTTCCAATCGCTGTTGTCTCTGGGAAAATAGCCTCACTTTCACCCTTGAAGAGTCGAGCCGCGTTAATACCTGCAACTAAGCCTGATGCTGCGGACTCTACATAGCCTTCCACACCCGTCATCTGACCAGCAAAGAAGAGATTTGGTTGTTTCTTAGAACGGTAGGTCTGCTCCAGAAGATTTGGTGAATCCATGTAAGAATTGCGGTGCATGACCCCATAACGAACAAACTCCGCATTTTCAAGACCTGGAATCATTTGGAAAACGCGCTTTTGCTCTCCCCATTTAAGGTGGGTTTGGAAACCGACGATATTATAGAGGCTACCAGCTGCATTGTCCTGACGAAGTTGAACCACCGCATAAGGGGTTTTAAATTCTCCATCACGAGGACCTGTGTAGTCGTCTGGATACTCAAGACCGACTGGTTTCATAGGACCATAAAGCATAGTTTTAATGCCTCGTTTGGCCATGACTTCGATTGGCATACATCCTTCAAAGTACTTTTCTTTTTCAAAAGAATTGAGCGGTGCTTCTTCCGCATTGACCAAGGCTTCATGGAAATCCATAAACTCTTGCTTGGTCATTGGAGCATTGAGATAGGCTGCTTCTCCCTTATCATAACGAGATTTGAGATAGACCTTACTCATATCGATAGTGTTGACATCGATAATAGGCGCTGCTGCATCGTAGAAATAGAAGCCATCGCCATTATTAAGGGCATGAATCTTTTCAGCCAGGGCATCGCTAGTCAAGGGACCAGTCGCCACAACTGTAATAACATCTGTTGGCAATTCTGTAATTTCATCACGCACCACTTCAATCAAGGGGTGGTTGACCACTTTTTCGGTCACCATTTGAGAGAAACCATCACGATCCACCGCAAGGGCTCCACCGGCAGGAACACGTGTAGCCTCAGCAGATTCCAAGATAACAGAACCCAAGCGACGCATTTCTTCCTTGAGAAGACCAACTGCATTTGTCAAAGCATCCCCACGCAAAGAATTGGAACAAACCAACTCAGCAAAATTGTCTGTTTTGTGCTGAGGAGTCGACTTGACACCACGCATTTCATAAAGTTTAACTGGAATACCACGCTCTGCGATTTGGTAAGCTGCTTCAGAACCTGCCAAACCAGCACCGATAACATTGATATAAGATTGAGACACGACACTAATACCTCTTTGGGAGTGTGAAGTTAAGATTCACATTGAAAAAGCCAATCAGACTTACGAGCTTTCGAGTTTCTTGGCTCAGGCTGAAAAAGTCCATTGGACTTACTTCGCTCTCGAATTTCTTGGCTCAGGCTGAAAAAGTCCCCCAGA
>NZ_VMMV01000122.1:0-5717 GCF_013277375.1 Streptococcus sp. 3613 | reverse complement strand
TTTATCTTCAGCTGTTAGCAGCTTGAGTTTGCTGGATTTCCTCGGAGTTTGCGCTTGAGGATATAGCTTCATGAGCCCTTGATAAGCACTGTCAGCCAAGATTTTACCAGCTTGTCCGATATTTCTGCGACTCATTTTGAACAACTTCATATCATGACAATAGTTCACAGCGATCTCCAAAGAAACAATTCTCCCTTGACTTGTGACAATCGCTTGAGCCTTCATAGCGTGGCATTTCTTTTTACCAGAATCATTCGCTAATTGTTTTTTTAGAACGATTGATTTTTACTTCCGTCGCATCAATCATTACCGTGTCCTCAGAACTGAGAGGAGTTCTTGAAATCGTAACACCACTTTGAACAAGAGTTACTTCAACCCATTGGCTCCGACGGATTAAGTTGCTTTCGTGAATACCAAAATCAGCCGCAATTTGTTCATAAGTTCGATATTCTCGCACATATTGAAGTCGCCATAAGAAGGTATTCTAGGCTTAGTTTAGGTTTTCGTCCCCCTTTTGCGTGTTTACCTTGATAAGCTGTTTTCAATACAGCTAACATCTCTTCAAAAGTCGTGCGCTGAACACCAACCAGGAGCTTAAATCGTGCATCAGTTAGTTGTTTACTTGCTTCATAATTCATAGAACTATTCTACCATATTTTGTTTCGCAGGAAGTCTATTATCAAAAGGTGTTGATATATGGGCTGTTTCAAGATTACTAAGGCATAAAGATATACAACAAATTATTCAAACTTACGGACATACTCTAAAAGAGGGTTATTGATAAATAGTATAGGAAGAGCCTTAAAATAAGGTTTTTTCTATTTATCGATTCCAGCAGGGGGTATGTAATTAGATACTATAGTAGATTGAAACTAGAATAGTGTATCTGGACTTCTAAAACATTACTAGAAATTGATTTGTCCTATTCCTATTTCATTTTACTATAAAAACCGCTCAACTGAGCGGTTTTCGTCTATTCATATCCTCTTACAGTACCCATGTTCGGATGGCATGGGCAACGCCGGATTCGTCATTTGTTTTAGTGATGTATTTGGCGATTTTTTTGATTTCTTGATTTCCATTTTCCATGACAACGGGGTTCCCAACGACTTCCAGCATGGCACGGTCATTTTCTTCGTCACCGATAGCCATGGTTTGATCTTTGTTCAATCCGAGTTTTTCAGCTAAGTGAGTAATAGCTGACCCCTTGTCTATATTCTTTTTAAGGAGTTCGAGGTAGAAAGGAGCAGACTTGTTGATAGAGTAGCGTTCGTAAAATTCTGCTGGGATTTTTTCAATCGCAGCATCGAGAATCTCAGGCTCATCGATGAACATACACTTGACGATTTCCTTGTCAGACATTTCTTCAGGTGTGCGGTAGAAGATAGGCATGTTGACGAGGGTTGATTCGTGCACAGTGTATGTTCCGATATTGCGATTGGCAGTATAGATACCGTCCTTAGTAATAGCATGCATGTGGACACCGAGCTTACGACTGAGAAATTCCATATCCAGATAATCCTCATAAGTCAAGGATTCGCTGATAATCTCATGCCCTGTAGCAGTTTCTTGGACAAGGGCACCATTGAAGGTCACAACATAGTCACCCTCGTCTCTCAACTGCAAGTCGTCCAGAAGTTTGGCAACACCTGCGATAGGGCGGCCAGTTGCAATGACGACTTTGACACCAGCTTCTTTGGCATCTTGGATGGCAGAAAAGACTTCAGGAGTAATCTCCTTTTGACTGTTGACTAGGGTTCCGTCAATATCGACAGCGATTAGTTTAATACTCATAAAATTCCTCTTCTAGTTTTTATTTGGGGTAAAATGATCGTTCTCAATCAAGTGTAAAAATTGCTGGGTAATGCTTGCAAAGATGCTGTTTTGGTCCAACATTTCTTTTGGAAAATAAAAGCGATTATCTCCGTGGCGACTGCCAGCAAGGGATTGGACGATAGGAGACAGGCTAGAGAGTTCGGCCAGTTGACCATTTTTTTGTAAAATCTCAATCTGTGTCCGCGGATTTTCAGATTCGGGACGATAGATATCATAAGGGAGGTCGAAGTTCTTATGAATAGCAGTATAGTAGTCTGGATCAAAGCCAATGTCCTCAACCAATTTTCTCATGCTAGCGAGTTGGTCTTGGTCTTCTTGTGAAAAGGTAATGGATTTAAAGACCTTGCGGTTGACAAAGCGTTGCGACAGGTCTGCAAGAATCTTATCAGGACTGGTCATCCAGAGTTGGAAGTAGGTATTCATCACACCATCATCCAGAGCTAGATAGTCAGACAAGGTCACATTTTTTTCAAAGAAAGGTAGCAAATGGGGAGAAGTTCGTGCAAAAAAGTCCTTGTCCTCAGGATAGAGTTCCTTGGCGCGTTTGAGAAGATTCTGTAGGAGAACTTCCATAGCGCGTGTTGCGGGGTGGAAATAAACCTGCATGTACATCTGGTAACGGCTAAGGACATAGTCTTCGATGGCATGCATGCCATTGCGCTGAAAGGCAATACCGCTTTCGACAGGACGAATGACTCGGAGGATGCGAGTCAGGTCAAATTCTCCATAGGATGCTCCTGTAAAATAGGAGTCGCGCAAGAGATAGTCCATGCGGTCTGCATCGATTTGGCTGGAAATGAGTTGCACAACCTGCTTGTTAGGATAGGTATGGTCGATGACACTGGCTATCTTTTCTGGAAAATCGGGCGCTACTTGTAGTAGGACTTGGTGGATCTCCGTCTCAGGACTTTGAATAATCTCCTGAGTAATGGCTTCATGGTCTGTATCAAAGAGATGTTCAAAAGTATGGGAGTAGGCACCATGCCCAAGGTCATGTAGGAGGGCCGCGGTCATGGTCAAGAGAGACTCGGCAGGATTCCATTCTTCAGGATATTTTTCTTCAAAAATCTCCGTGATGCGACGAGCAATCTCATAGACTCCAAGACAATGGGAGAAGCGACTGTGTTCTCCACCGTGGAAGGTATAACTGGAAGTTCCCAGTTGCTTAATACGGCGCAAACGTTGAAATTCTTTTGTATTGATCAAGTCATAGATGATTTGATTATTGACATGGATGTAGTTGTGAACTGGGTCACGGAATACTTTTTCGTTCATATGACCATTATAGCAAAAAGCTAGAGTTTTTGGTAAAATAGTAGGACAAGAGACAAGAAAGAGGACCTGATGTGAAGATTCGGATGCGAAATACGATTCAGTTTGATGAGCAGTTGGAAGTGATTGACCAGCTTTATGACGTGGAAGTGCATAAAAAAGGAGATTATAGCTACCTGCTTTTCTATAATGAGGAAAAGGAAAAAGTAGTTATTAAATTTCATGGTCAAGAACTGGTGATGAGTCGTTTTTCCAATCCCAAGACCATTATGCGCTTTTTAAAGGATAGTGATAGTTTAGCCTATATTCCTACACCTATGGGCATGCAGGAGTTTATCATCCAAACGAGCCATTATCAAGTTGATAGACAAAAGATTGAACTAGATTATCAACTACAAAATCAAGAGGGACATCCCTTTGCTAGCTATCAATTGGAAATTACTTGGGGCTAGGCTCTTATTTTTTTCAAATTTTTTCAAATTTTGCTAGCTATCTTCTTGTATTGACTTCCTAGTGTGGTAGATTAGGCTAATTTTTGGTATAATAAAAGTTATGGAAATTGAAAAAACCAATCGTATGAATGCGCTCTTTGAATTTTATGCGGCGCTTTTGACAGATAAGCAAATGAATTATATCGAGCTCTACTACGCTGATGATTACAGCCTTGCTGAGATTGCCGAGGAGTTTGGTGTCAGTCGTCAGGCTGTCTATGATAATATCAAGCGGACAGAAAAGATTCTGGAAGATTATGAGATGAAATTGCACATGTACTCGGACTACATTGTCCGCAGTCAGATTTTTGATCAGATTTTGGAGCGCTATCCCAAGGATGACTTTCTGCAGGAGCAGATAGAAATTTTAACAAGCATTGATAATAGAGAATAAGAGGAAGAAAAATGGCATTTGAAAGTTTAACAGAACGTTTGCAGAACGTCTTTAAAAATTTACGTAAAAAAGGAAAAATCTCTGAATCTGATGTCCAAGAGGCAACCAAAGAAATTCGCTTGGCCTTGCTCGAGGCCGACGTTGCCTTGCCTGTTGTAAAGGACTTTATCAAGAAAGTTCGTGAGCGTGCAGTCGGGCATGAGGTCATTGATACCCTTAATCCTGCGCAACAGATTATTAAAATCGTTGATGAGGAACTGACAGCCGTTTTAGGTTCTGATACGGCAGAAATTATCAAGTCACCTAAGATTCCAACCATCATCATGATGGTTGGTTTACAAGGGGCTGGTAAAACAACCTTTGCTGGTAAATTGGCCAACAAACTCAAGAAAGAAGAAAATGCTCGTCCTTTGATGATTGCGGCGGATATTTACCGTCCTGCGGCTATTGACCAGTTGAAAACTCTGGGACAACAGATTGATGTGCCGGTTTTCGCTCTTGGAACAGAAGTACCAGCTGTTGAGATTGTACGTCAAGGTTTGGAGCAAGCCCAAACTAATCATAACGACTATGTCTTGATTGATACTGCGGGTCGTTTGCAGATTGATGAGCTTTTGATGAACGAGCTTCGTGACGTAAAAGCACTGGCTCAACCAAATGAAATTCTGCTCGTCGTTGATGCTATGATTGGTCAAGAAGCAGCCAATGTTGCGCGTGAGTTTAATGATCAGTTGGAAGTGACTGGGGTTATCCTTACCAAGATTGACGGCGATACTCGTGGTGGTGCGGCTCTATCTGTTCGTCACATTACCGGAAAACCAATCAAGTTCACTGGTACAGGTGAAAAGATTACGGACATTGAGACCTTCCACCCAGACCGCATGTCTAGCCGTATCCTTGGCATGGGGGATATGCTTACGTTGATTGAGAAAGCTTCTCAGGAATACGATGAGCAAAAGGCTCTTGAAATGGCTGAGAAGATGCGTGAAAACACCTTTGATTTCAATGATTTCATTGATCAGTTGGATCAGGTGCAAAACATGGGGCCGATGGAAGACTTGCTCAAGATGATTCCAGGTATGGCCAACAACCCAGCCCTTCAAAACATGAAGGTGGATGAACGCCAGATTGCTCGCAAACGTGCCATTGTGTCTTCTATGACACCTGAAGAACGTGAAAATCCAGATTTGCTAAATCCAAGCCGTCGACGTCGTATCGCAGCTGGTTCTGGGAATACATTTGTCGAAGTTAATAAATTCATTAAAGACTTTAACCAGGCTAAACAACTCATGCAGGGTGTTATGTCTGGAGATATGAACAAAATGATGAAGCAAATGGGAATCAATCCAAACAACCTTCCTAAAAATATGCCAAATATGGGAGGAATGGATATGTCTGCCCTTGAAGGAATGATGGGACAAGGCGGTATGCCTGACCTGTCAGCTCTCGGAGGAGCAGGAATGCCAGATATGAGCCAAATGTTTGGTGGCGGACTCAAAGGTAAAATCGGTGAATTTGCCATGAAACAGTCCATGAAACGCATGGCTAACAAAATGAAGAAAGCGAAGAAGAAACGCAAGTAAGACGAAGGAAGGCCGCAGAGCTTTCCTTTTTTAGAAAAATAATAAAGGTCTATTTTGAATCTGTAAAGAATAAAAAATAATAATACTCAATGAAAATCAAATAGCAAACTAGGAAGCTAGCCGCAAGCTGCTCAAAACACT
>NZ_VMMV01000121.1:0-1746 GCF_013277375.1 Streptococcus sp. 3613 | reverse complement strand
GCTATAATAGAGTATGGCATTTATTAAAACAACAACCAACAAAGAAGGACGTACTCATGTCTATCTTGTGGAGGGATATCGAAAAGATGGAAAAGTCAGACAGCGTATTTTGAAAAAATATGGTCTCTTAGATGAACTAGAGGTAGAGGAACCTGATATCTTAGAACGTTTGAAACGTGAGGCAAAGGAAGGTCTACTAACAGAACCTCAATTCTTTCAAGTAAGCTATGACCTACTGGCTCCTATGAATGAGGTGGATCAGTCCTATGGTTGGATGGTCTTGGATAACCTGTTTGAAGAGTTAAAACTAACCGAGTTTCTAAAGACAGTGAAATCGAAATCAGAGTACGATTTGGCTCAAATTTTAAAACTATTAGTTTTTCAGAGAGTCCTCAATCCAGATAGTAAGTTATCTACTTATGCTTCTCAAGTAAACTTATTTGGTCATTGGGAAATAAGCCTCAACGCTATTTATCGTTCGTTAGATAAGTTGGATACCTTGAAAGAAAAACTTCTGCTTCATCTTCATAAAGAAGTGAGTCGCATGACCAAGCGTGAAGCACGTTTAGTTTTCTACGATGTAACGAACTACTACTTTGAAACAGATATCCCCGATGAGACGGTTGTTTCAGTTGATGGTGAAATTCTAAAAGAAGGACTAAGAAGGCGAGGTCCTAGTAAGGAACATCGTCCCAAACCCATTGTCCAATTAGGATTATTTATGGATACGAATGGAATTCCCATCAGTTATAAGTTATTTAGAGGAAATCAAACAGATCCTATTACCTATCTTCCAGCTGTTGAGGAAGTTAAAAAACAGTTTGGAATTGAGCGTATTGTGGTGGTGGCCGATAAGGCTATGAATAGCTCTTACAATATTTCTGAGATGATTCATCAAAAAGATGGATGGCTCTTCTCCCAGAAGCATCGTGGACGGCGTGGCGCCTCAAAGGAGCTACAAACACAAATTCTAAATCCAAACGATTGGCAATTTAATAAGGAGTTGACCTTCGCAAAGAAGTCCTATCTACGTGAACGCAAGCTGGGAACGAAGAAGGATTCTCCACTTGTCAAAGAGAAAGTTCTGATTACTTGGTCTAAGAAATACGCTGATCGAGAACGGATTCGTCGGGAAGGTGCTTTAGAATATGCCAGCCAACTAACCAATGCGGAACTCTTTCGACAGACCAGTAAAAAAGGAGGCAAGAAATATCTAGACCTCCACTATCTGGATGAAAAAACAGGGGAACTAAAGCCTTTTTCCCCACTTGTTACCATTGACCATGAGCAGGTTGATTTTGATGCTCAGTTTGATGGTGTGAATGTTCTTGTAACAAGTGAAGTTGGAATGACAGATGAAGAGATGTTGGAGGCTTATAAAGAGTTAGCTAAGATTGAGGATTGCTTCCGCATCACGAAGACAGAGCTTGAAAGTAGACCTGTTTATGTATGGACAGAAAATCATATACAGGCACATTTTTTGACTTGTTTTATCGCTTTAATTCATCTTCGACTCCTCCAACATCAAATTAATTGGAAGATGAGTCCAAGGAGAATCGCTAATGCTCTCAACAGTGCCAAAGCAACTAGGTTACAAGATAATTACTATAGACTACAAGAAAGTCCAGATATGCAGCTACTAAATAGATTATTAGGCATGGAATGGAACAAAGGGTTCGTGAAGTTTGAAGAACTCAAAAATTACGCCAAAGCTCCATATACAACACCTAAACGAGATTAAAGAAC
>NZ_VMMV01000120.1:0-9224 GCF_013277375.1 Streptococcus sp. 3613 | reverse complement strand
CGTAAAAAAGCATCTGGATAAGCCTCTACAAAGGATTTCAATTCCTCTAAAGGAATCTTTCGGTTTTTGACGACTCGCTTTTTCCTCTCTAAGTGTCCTTGTTCACGTAAGTTCTTTTCCCACGTGAAGAGAGTTCTGACGCCGACATCAAAAACCTTGGCTGCCTCGACATGGCTGTTCCCCTCTTTGATGTAATCTAATGCTCGCTGTTTAAAATCTGTACTATATGCCATAGCTTTATTATAACATGCTTGTTTGAAACTAAGCAACTATATCACCAGTTTTAGATGGCTTTAACAGTGAAATTATCTCCTATTTGCCGAACTTAGTACAAATGAAAGCTATGCTAGAACAAGCCTTTACAGAGAACCATTACGAAAATACAATTCTCCATAGTGACCAAGGATGGCAATACCAACACGATTTCTATCGTCATTTTTTAAAGAATAAGGGAATCTAACCATCTATGTCACGTAAGGGTAACAGCCCAGACAATGGTATGATGGAGTCCTTCTTTGGGATTCTGAAATCGGAAATGTTTTACGGTTATGAGAAGTCGTTTCAATCGCTTAATCAATTGGAACAAGCTATTGTAGACTATATTGATTACTGCAACAATAAACGAATTAAGGTAAAACTAAAAGGACTTAGCCCTGTGCAATACAGAACTAAATCCTTTGCTTAAATTAATTGTCTAACTTTTTGGGATCAGTACATCAGTACATACACATAAAGGCGTTTTTGTTTGGGAATTACGTGATCTTGATGATATAATATAGAGAAATAAAATAAAAATAGGACAAATCAATCAGGACAATCAAATCAATTTCTAGTAATATTTTAGAAATCCAGATATACTATTCTAGTTTCAATCTACTATATTTTAGCCCCCTCAATTTAATGAAGGGAGGTGTTGCCGATGTTAGAAACTTTACTCACAGTGTTTCTAGCTCTGTTACTTATTAACGTGTTATCTGAGCTTTTCAAGTTATGGCTTAAGAAACGTAAGAAGTAATGGTTAACCCTTTAAGAGGGTAGCAAAAAAAACCATCGGTGGCACGGTGGGGCTTTTTAGTTACATATGCTGTAACTTTACTCACATTGTAAGTTCATTCTAACATATAACACCCAATATTTCAAGCTTTTGTTTTGATATTCCTCAGAGGTCATTCCGCAATCTTATAACACTGAATCCTGTGGTTTGAGTCCGCTCCACTGAAATTAGCACGCATGCATTCTACAGCAAAGAAATCAACTCTTTTCTAGGGGATTTCCGCCCTCATTTTTGTCTTTTGTGCTAAAATAGATTTATAAATTGAAAATAAGGAATGTTTATGAAATCAGGTAATGGTTTTTGGAAAGGCTGTCTCTATTTTTGGGGCTTCTTGTTCTTACTGGGCCTTTTGGTTCAATATGCTCTCCCACTTGCGGCTTGTGTCCTGCTAGGCTATGGTGGTTATCGTCTCTATAAACGTTGGCGCTATCCTCTTTTGCAGGATCGTTCGCTCGATGATCGGATTGAGCTTTTAAAAGCCAGGATTCGTCAGGCGGACAAGGATATTCAGCAATTGGAGGGAACTTTAGTAGAAAAAGGTTCAGATTCCTATAAGAGTCTGGCCAATCAAGTATTGATCGAACTGAGGGAAATCCATCAGGAGGCGGTTCGTCTCAAGTCCTATATCGATGCTGATATCTACAACCGTATTGACAAAAAGGTTCGTACAGTAAGGGCAAACATCGATGTTCAGCTAGAACGTTTGGATAGAGAAAGTCAGGTAGATCTTGAAAATGCGGAGCCAGAGGAATTAGCTCCAGAATTGTCCCAGACCTTGGCCAATATTGCCATTGACCATCAGGCCATTTTAGACAAGATTGCTACCTCGGCTGAGGGGGATAAGGAAGAATTGACGGCCATTCATAGTTTGAAGATGGAGAAATTCAAAACGATTTTAGAAGGCTATTTAAAGATTAAGGCCAATCCTAAAAACTATAATCGAGCAGAAGAACGTTTACAGCAAGCTAAAGCAGCTATCGAACAATTTGACCTTGAGCTGGACCAGGTGTTGAGAGAACTCAATGAAACAGATATGCGTGATTTTGATATTAGTTTGCGTATCCTAGAAAAAGATCGTAAAGAATAGGTTAGAAACAAAGGAGTAACCATGACAGAATTTAATTTTGATATTGACCAGATTGCCAATAATACGGTAGCTAAGGTGGATAAGACAACCCAAATCATCGAGACCAATACTGGCTCGGACAAGACCTTGACCTTCCTTGAGAAGCTGAGCCCTGAGCAACAAGAAGGGATTAAGGCGCACGTGCCCCAGTTGGTAGACCAGTTTGTCACCAATCAAAATGCTCTTTTGGATTTTGGCCAATCTGCTGTAGAAGGTGTGAACAATACGGTCAACCGTATCTTGTCAGAACAAAAGAAACTGCAGATTCCCCAAGTGGATGATCTTCTCAAGAATACCAACCGTGAGTTGCAAGGCTTTGTAGTCAAATACAAGAACGCTGAAATTGCTGAGTTAGAAGAAAAGCCAAACTTTTTGCAACGATTGTTTAACAAGAGCAAGAATACCCTACAGGAATTTTACTTTGACTCAAAAACAGTAGAGCAAAAGCTCGATGGCATGGCTGCCGCAGTGGTCAAGCAAGAAGATGTGCTAGCTCGAAATATCGTCTCTGCTGAGATGTTGATTGAGGACAATACCAAATCCATTGAAAATCTAGTGGGAGTGATTTCCTTTATCGAAGCCAGCCAGACAGAAGCTGGCAAGCGCGCTGCAGAACTGAAAGCTCAAGCTGACCAACTCGATACAAGTACGGTAGAATACCAAACCAAGTCACAAGAATTGGCCCGCATGGCTGAAGTGGTCAATACCCTTGAACAACAGCACACTGAGTATGTCAGCCGTCTCTATGTTGCCTGGGCAACAACACCTCAGATGCGCAATCTTGTGAAGGTGTCATCTGATATGCGCCAAAAATTGGGAATGCTTCGTCGTAATACGATTCCGACAATGAAACTTTCCATTGCCCAACTGGGTATTTTGCAACAATCCATGAAATCAGGTGTCGTGGCAGATGCCATTGTCAATGCCAATAATGCTGCCCTTCAGATGCTAGCTGAGACCAGCAAGGAAGTGATTCCGCAGATGGAAAGAATTGCCCAAAGCCCGACAGTCGCTGTTGAGTCTGTTACCAAATTGGCTGAAAGTCTGGTCGCTCAAAACCAAGGTATCGTCGCAGCTATTGAATTGGGACGCCAGAAACGTGCCCAACTAGAAACAACCATCGTCAAGTCCGCAGAAATGATCAACGATTCTGTCAAACTACGCGATGAGAAAATCGTCCAAGCCCTTCTCGACCAAGGCAAGGCTGCTCAGAAAGAAGTACAAGAATAATACACAAGGATGCTGGGAAAAACTCAATTTCAGGAGAAAATGAAGTAAATCTTTCTACAATAAAACACATAATATCAAGGTTGTATAATTCTTGATATTATGCGTTTTTTTGATTTCAAAGACTTTTTCTCCAGACTCTTGTGATTCTATATTTACCTTTTCTATTCTTTTTGCTTTTATGATAAGGCAGGTTATTTGAATTTTTTTTTAATTCATTAAGTACCGCTCTATTAGATTTTTTATCATCTTTTAATTCGAATTCTTTAGATTTATAAATCAAATAGTCTGAAAAATCTGGAAATAAGGCATTTGTTTCATAATTGTACTCTTTTAACTTTCGTAAAAGTTCTCTTTGAATTAATTCATAGTAGTCGCCAGAAATTCTTTCCTCTTGATTATTTTTATCAGAACCTGATTTGACAGACTTTCCTTCTAAAAATTTAATTACTCCGTCTAAATTTTTAGAAGATAGATCATCTTCTGGCTTAGTATGATTAGAGCTTTGCTGATTTTTTAAAGACTTAATAGAGGCCTCTATATTAAATTTGATATTTAGAATAATTCTATCGATAGGTTTATAATTTTCTAATTCTATTTCATTTTTTTTAAAATTTATAAATTTAATAAGTTTATCAAAATTTATAAAAGCACCTTTTTGTGCCCGTATTCTCTTATTTGTAATTTTCTTATGAACTAAAGAAATTATTCCATTCTCACTATCATTGCTGGAGTCAATTTTATAGAACTCTAACTGAGGATTTTTTATTTTCCCAAAACCTAACATAAACAACATGGCTATGAATGGATTTTCGGAAATATCTAGTAGACTTGTTGGCAAACCATAATGTTGTAAGATAGCTAATTCATCAGCTCGGATATCTAACATTTCTTGATTTAAAGGGACATATTTAACTTCATCAGGAAATTCTCTAGAGATATTTAGATAAAGAGATTCAAAAGTGTTACAGTATTTATTTCCTTCACTATTTTGTAAATTTCTAAATATCCCTGGTACTGTTTCCCAATCTTCTCTTTGTCCCCTATAGTAATTATAGCCTTGTCTTTGAAACGATGTAATCATTTCTTTTATTAAGTAAAATAAACTCCATGAATTTTTTTCATCTTTATATCCTAATCCCGTACCTGCACTTAATAAATATTTATTGATATCATCGATTTCATCTTGCAATTTAGAGTTTTTATTTGTTGATGAGAGTTCTAGATTTTGAATTTTGTAAATTGGTGTTAAATCTTCCTGAGGTTGGTTTATTCCAATTATATTTATTACTATTTTAAAATCATTAAAGATTTTTGAATTCAGTTGATTTTTTATTTCTTCAGGGGATGAATAATAGGTCCCTAAATTTTCATAGAATTTATCCCTAAGTAACATAAAATTCTCCTTAAATGGACAATACACCCAAATTAATAAGTCTATATTTCATAGCCGGATTGGACACATTTAATTTTTCAGCAAGATAAGTAATAATAATTTCATCATTTAAAGTATCTAATTCCTCCCAGGTCATAGAATAATCTATTGCCATTCTATCGATTGCTTTTATGATTAACTTTTGCGGCATTAGTAGTTCTGCTGCAAACTGGTTAGCAGCTCTTTCTTTAGCATTCGCTACTGGTGTTTGTTCACGTTCAGAAATTCCTTCATGTTTTAACACAAAATGGCCTAATTCATGAGACTTAGTAAATCGTTGACGCTGTAGCGGTTCCAAAATATTAACATACATTTTTTTAGTGTCAGCATCATATTTTCCAGAATGCGAATCGAAGTATGTTTCTATAACCTCAATTCCTAATTCAGCAATAATTTTATCAATATCTATACTATATTCATCTGATTGAAGTTCAATGTCTGATATTACTTCTTTTTTATTGTCAAAATAAGACATAAAATCTGTTGAGTATAGTTCGCTATATTTATAGACTTTACACATTATAAATTCTCCTATTTATATTTTTTATTTTTATTAAAAAATTATGAATTATTCTAAGTTATCATGATACAAAAATAGTTTATATTACTATTCTAAACTAAAAAGATCTTTTAGTCTATAGATACATTGAAAATTTAAGAAAGAAACTACCTTTACTCTGAAATAAGAGATAAAACCATGGGAAACCTTTTCACTACTAGTCTTTTATGATACAATAGAAGGAAGTAAAGGCGCTGTTTTTTCGATGTCGCAACGCCTTGGATGAATGAAAAGGAAGAGTCCCTATGGTTTTCAGATTTAAGCAAATAACTAGCTTGCACACACACACACATATATATATATATATATATAAACTCGCGTTTTCATACCCATTTTCAAAACCTGCCAATCTTTTTGGTAGGCTTTTTGCGTTGTAGAAATGGGGTATGAACATGGCTTACACCTTATCAAAAGAATTAGAACAAGAACTCATCGTTTCAGCACCTGAGTTACAGCCTAGTTATGCTGCCATCGTAGAATACCTAGAAGCTATCAACCAGAAAGGAGCATCTGGAAGCAATTCTCAGGAACTCCAGAACCAGCTTGCTATTCAGCTGAGACGTTTAGAAGATTTAGTGCAGGGTTATATTCAAATAAAGAAGAATCCCCATCACTACCTAGATGCAGATAAAGACTTGACGGCAGCCTATCAAGCCATTAAAGGGACGGAGCAAGATCTTCTCAAAAAATTGCAATATCTCAATCAAGCCGCCTTGCAGGATTTCCATATCAGCCAGAGACTCTCTCCCAAAGATGAGACTGCTATCCCTGTAGCAGGTAAAGCCAAAACCAAACAGGAATTGGCTATCGAGCGAGATTTGATCAACCAGTTGACAAAGGGAGAAAGTCAATGGGTGTATCGACCTGAGTTAAATACAGAAGACCTCCTATGGGGAAACTTTTTTGCCAAGCTGGAAGCCAATAATGTCCGCATTTTGCAAGACCATCCCCTTACAAATTTAGAGAAAAATCAAATTAAAAACCAGCTCAATTTCGTCAACTTCTACGAAGCAGCCAAGTGGATAGCAGGGGAAAATGGCATTGCCAAGGTGCAGGTTCAACGTGAAGATGCTAGTTTAGGCACCATTCGCTTGGAAGTCTTGTGGAGAAACAATGTCGCTGGTGGCAAATCCAGCTATGAGGTTGTCAATCAAGTCATCACAGGCGGAGAAGGGATTCGCCAGCGTCGTGGGGATGTGACTTTGCTGATCAATGGTCTGCCTATGATTCAGATTGAACTAAAAAGCCGTTCTCATCCTTACATGGATGCCTTCCGTCAGATTAAAAAATACGACCAAGAAGGACAGTTCAGAGGCATTTTTTCAAGTCTTCAGATGTTTGTCGTCTCTAATGTCACAGACACCCGCTACATCGCAGCTGCCAAAGCCAACAAGCTAAATGAGCGCTTCTTGACCAAGTGGGTGGATAGTGAAAATAGACCTCAACCTCAACTATTTGACTTTGCAGAGTCTGTCTTGTCGATACCGAGAGCCCACGAGATGGTCATGCAGTATTCTGTCATTGATGATGACAAGAAGGCCTTGATTTTATTACGCCCCTATCAGGTACATGCCATTGAGGCTATCCGTGAAGCCAGTCGCAAGCGCCAGTCGGGCTATATTTGGCATACGACTGGTTCAGGAAAAACCCTGACCTCCTATAAGGTTTCGCGCAATCTGCTCCAGATACCATCCATTGAGAAGACAATCTTTGTGATTGATAGGACAGACCTTGACCAGCAGACGACCAGTTCTTTTCAGTCTTACGCAGAGAACGATATGATTGATATCGACGAGACCGATGATACACAGGAATTGGTTAAAAATCTAGCTTCTGATGACCGCCGTGTCGTTGTGACGACCATCCAGAAAATCAATGCTATGATTCGTCAGTTTGATGAAGGCCGTCACCAAAAGGTCTACAATCGTATCAAACAACTCAAACTAGGCTTTGTTGTTGATGAATGCCATCGCGCAGTGACTCCTGAACGCCAGCGCCACCTAGAGCACTTCTTTACAAATTCTCTCTGGTATGGGTTTACAGGAACTCCTATCTTTACAGAAAATAAACGTGAACAAAAAGGAGACCTTGCTCAGACGACCGAAGAGCAGTACGGTGACTGCCTCCACCAATATACCGTCAAAGAAGCCATTCATGACAAGGCGGTTCTTGGCTTTAATGTAGAGTATCAGACAACCATGCCTGGTTGGGCAGAAGATGAGATTGACGAGGAGCGTTATGATGACGAAGGCCATATGCTTGCTGTTTTAGATGCCATTCTCAATCGCTCAAGACGCAAACTCGGTTTCCAAAATGGAGTAGGAAAAACCTATGAAGCCATTTTGACCGTTAAAAGTATTGCCCGTGCGCAGGCCTATTATAACCTGATTAAGCAAGTCAAAAATGGAGAGAAGTCTCTAAGCATCTCGGAAAATGTTAAAAAGGTCTTACCAGACTTTCCTAAGGTTGCTATTACCTATTCTGTGACAGAGAATGAAGCAGACTCCTATGTCAACCAAGCCTACATGGAGGAGAGCCTAGAAGACTACAATACCATGTTTGGTACCCACTTTAGCCTAGCAACCATTGCTTCATACAATAGTGACCTCAACGACCGTTTGGCCCGTAAGAAAGAATGCTTTGCCTTCCGTGAAGAGCAGTTGGACCTGGTTATCGTTGTGGACCGCTTGTTGACAGGCTTTGATGCCCCTTGCTTATCGACCCTATTCATGGACCGTCAGCCCATGAAACCCCAGCATATCATTCAGGCCTTTTCACGAACCAATCGTCTCTTTGATGAAGGCAAGAAATTCGGTCAAATCGTCACCTTCCAAACTCCTGACCGTTTTAAAGAAAAGGTGGATGAAGCTCTGAGCCTCTACTCAAATGGTGGCGAAACCAGTGTCTTAGCTCCAGAATGGCAGGAGGAGAAGGCCAAGTTTCTTGAGAAGGTTCATCAACTACTAGCCATCGCTCCAAGTCCAGAGCAGGTGCCAGATTTGGATACAGCGACAGATGCAGAATTAAAACGCTTTGCCAAGGCCTTCCAAGAATTTGACAAGCTCCTATCCTCTATACAGGTCTATTCTGACTATGATGAGAAAGTCATCCTCAGAGAGATTGGCCTCAGCCTAGAAGACATCGAGAACTTTGCCGGCCAATATCACAATGTCATCGAAGAACTCCGCAGACGCAGAAAAGAAGACCAAGAAGAGGAAGGTGTGCTGCTGGATATCGAGTATGAGCTCGAATCCATCCGCACCGACGAGATAAACTATCACTATATCCTGTCCCTCATCCAAGCCTTGATCGAAAATCGGGAAAACCTCATTGGTAAAAAGGAAAAGAGTCTGGTAGATAACTATATCGAAGATTTGAACAAATCCAATCCTAAGTTATCCAGCATCATCTCTAAACTCTGGCAGGATGTCCAAGCTGATGCCAAGAGCTATCAGGGACAGTCTGTAACCCATAAGTTGGATGAGATGATTGAGCTAACAACCCAGAAAAAGATTCGTGAAACGGCAGATTATTGGCAGATAGGAGAGGATGAACTCCAGTTCGTAGTGGACAACTACCGCATCGGACGAGACAAGCAAAATGGTGAAAAAGCCATCACTGAGTCTCAGGACTATCTGGCCTATAAGGAAGCTCACGGAGACAAGGCACTACCAAAACTCAAATACAAAAAAGCCCTCAAAGAGGACTATATGCGCATGATTTCAGAGGATATCTTACCGCTAAGAGGGAGATAGGTTTATACTCTTCGAAAATCTCTTCAAACCACGTCAACGTCGCCTTGCCGTATATATGTGACTGACTT
>NZ_VMMV01000012.1:0-16027 GCF_013277375.1 Streptococcus sp. 3613 | reverse complement strand
AATTCGAAAACGAGGTTTCAAAAACAAGGCTTTCCAAACATTGGAAGCCGTCATTGATAAGCTTCAAGAAGTTATTCAAGGACTGGAAAAAAGCGTTTTAAAGTCCACTGTCAGCAGACAATGGACAAGGTTGCTTTTTGAAAATGATTGAGTATTAAAAGAAAAAAGCCTGAGATTTCCATCTCAGGCTCTATCAAAATAATTGTTTTCTAATACTCAATGAAAATCAAAGAGCAAACTAGGAAGCTAGCCGCAAGCTGTACTTGAGTACGGTAAGGCGACGCTGACGTGGTTTGAAGAGATTTTCGAAGAGTATAAACTAGAAAAGTGAGAATACAAGCACTGCCAAGGCTGCACCGATAACAGGTCCCACAACAGGAATCCAAGCGTAAGACCAATCTCCGTCTCCCTTGTTTGAAATTGGAAGGATACTGTGCATGATACGAGGTCCAAGGTCACGTGCAGGGTTCAAGGCATAACCTGTTGTACCACCTAGTGATAGACCGATACCGACAATCAACGTTCCCACTGCAAAGGTTCCGATTCCTGCTTGAAGGTCATAAAGTCCCAAAGCAAAGATTGTCAATACCAATACAAAAGTTCCTAGGATTTCACTAATCAAGTTTGATACAGTATCCTTGATGGCTGGTCCAGTACTGAAGGTTGCCAGGATATTGCCTGCATTTTCTTCTGCCTCATAATGCGGCTTGAATTGCAACCAAACCAAAATCTGACCCAGCATGGCCCCTGCGAACTGAGCTAGGATATAAGGGAATACTGATGCCCAAGGCAAACCACCTTTCAAGGCCACACCAATGGTCACAGCTGGGTTTAAATGAGCTGGACTGAGCTTGCCAGATACAAAGACTGCAACCGCAACTGCAATCCCCCAACCCATAGTAATCACAATCCAACCTGAGCTGTTGCTCTTGGTTTTAGGAAGAACCACACCTGCAACAACACCATTTCCTAGAAGAATCAGGATTAAAGTCCCTAAAAATTCTCCAAATAATTCATTCATCATCTTTCTGTCTCCATTAAAAAGAAGGAGGGGTAGACTAGGAGCCCTGCCCTCCGCCTCTTTTATTTTTTCTTAATTTTTTAATTCTGCTAAATCGTTGTTAGCAAGAGCTACTTCGACATCAACACGGTAAGCTGCTTTTTCTTCTTCTGTCCAGTCATAGAATCGTCCCATTTCATCCAAAACTGGCTCAACGATACTATCCAAGCTATCACGCATAAAGAGCATATGGTTAGTACGACGAAGAAGGAAGTCAACTGGACTCAGAACCAACTCATTGCGCATTGCATAGTGAAGGGACAAGGTGTCTGCCAGGCTAAGACCTGGCGCTTGTTCCAAACTATGAGCAAGTGCAAAGACTTTCGGTGCATTTGAACCGTAAAGATTTGCTAGGTAATGAGCTTCCTTGCTATCCAAACCACGTGACACTCCAAGTTGGGCAAAGGCTTCGATTTCTGAGTCTACATTTGCTGGGTTCAATTCTCCACCTGAAACAGGGTAAGTCTTAGAGTTGATGAGTTTAAAGCTACGGTCAAATTCTGCTTTGAGGATGTCAACCACGCGCTCCATAGCTCCTTCAGCCATCTTACGGTAGTCTGTGATTTTACCACCAGCAAGGGTCAAAAGGCCATTGTCATCACGATCCAAGCTAGACCCACGAGAAACTGCAGATGGATCCAAATGTTTCTCAGATGTGCTACTTTCAAGCTTGCTGACAGCAGACTCAACATCTTCACGTGTTTTTTCTTTGGAGAGATAAGATTCAACAGTCGCAATCAAGTTGTCAAAGCTTTCATCACTGATGGTACCGTTATTTCCACCATTATAGTCAGAGGCACTGTTCCCTGCAATCAATGGACGAAGACCTGCCCAGCTACTTTCAATGTCAGCAACTGTAATATTCGCTTCTGGGAAGCGGTTGTTGACAATACCAAGTAGGTAATCTACATCTTCTTGAGTTACTTTTGGATGCTCCAAATCACCTGTATAGTCTGTATCAGTTGTACCAAAGTAGGTCTTGTTTTCACGTGGGAGAACAAAGACCATACGACCGTCACCCAAACCTGTGTCAAAGTAAACTGGCTGTGAAACCTTGATTTTGCTTGAATCCACTACCAAGTGAACTCCCTTAGTTGGGCGCATTTGTGAGAATTGCGTTCCCTTATTAGACAAATTACGTACTTTATCACTCCAAGGACCTGTTGTATTAATAACCAGACGGGCCTTGATTTCAAATACTTGGTCTGTCAAGAGATCACGAGCTACAACACCTGTAATCTTGCCACTTTCGTCAAAGAGGAAGCCTTCTGCCTTCACGTGGTTGGCAATGAGGGCACCGTCTTGGTTGGCACGTTTGATGTTTTCAATCACGAGACGCGCATCGTTGTTACGGAAGTCAAGATACACTCCACCTCCTACCAAGCCTTCTTTCTTCAAGTTTGGCTGGCGTTCCAAGACTTGATTCTTACTCAAAACCTTGTTAGCAGCTGGTGTATTGTTGACACCTGCCAAGAGGTCGTACAAGTCCATGGCTACTTTAAGACGGAAGAGGCTAAAGGTCGCTCCATCTTCATCGTAAACTGGTAAGAGCATTGGGTCTGGTTTTGGAATGTGTGGAGCAATTTGTTGTACTACTGCACGTTCTGAAACCGTATCTGATACTACTTCTACGTCGAATTGTTTGAGGTAGCGAAGACCGCCGTGAACCAATTTTGTTGAACGGCTGGATGTTCCTTCTGCGAAGTCCTGCATTTCAATCAAACCGGTCTCAAGACCGCTAGCTGCCGCCTGCAAGGCTACACCAGCCCCTGTGATTCCTCCACCGATAATCAAGAGATCCAGGGTGCGTTCCTGCATTTTTTTAATTGACCATTCACGTGTTTTCTTTGAAAATTCCATATTTACACACCTTCTAAATAAATCGCTTTATTCTGCCAGTATTAGTCGTCTACTTCCGCAAAGACTTGCGTTGCTTTCACAGCCTTCTTCCAGCCCTTGTAGAGTTGTTCCTTGCGCGATTCGTTCATCGATGGTTCAAAGAGTTCTCCTGTCTCGTTCAAAAGTTTCAACTCATCCAAGTTTTTCCAGTAACCTACTGACAAACCTGCTAGGAAGGCTGCTCCTAGAGCTGTTGTTTCCAAGTTTTTAGCGCGTGCAATGTCAATGCCTAAAATATCAGCTTGGAACTGCATGAGGAAGTTATTCATGGCTGCACCTCCATCCACTTTCAATACTTGAATAGCTGTTTGAGCATCCACCTGCATTGTGTCAATAATATCACGTACTTGATAAGCAATTGATTGAAGAGTTGCCTTGATAAAGTCTTCTTTGCTTGTTCCACGAGTCAAACCAAAGACAGAACCGCGAGCATTTTGGTTCCAGTATGGTGCTCCTAGTCCTGTAAAGGCTGGAACGACATAAACTTCATCATCATTGTGAGAATCACGAGCATATTTTTCAGATTCTGGTGAATTTTCAACCATGCGAAGACCATCACGAAGCCACTGAATAGCACTTCCTGCGATGAAGATAGAACCTTCCAAGGCATAATAAACCTTACCGTTGATTCCGTAACCAATGGTTGTCAAGAGGTTGTTTTCAGACAACTGCATTTCTTCACCAGTATTCATGATGATGAAAGATCCTGTTCCATAAGTATTCTTGACCATACCAGGTTCAAAGGCCAACTGTCCAAAGAGGGCTGCTTGTTGGTCCCCAGCCATACCAGAGATTGGCACCTCTCCACCATAGAAATGGAATGGCGCTGTCTTACCGTAGATTTCAGAGTTAGAACGAACTTCTGGCAGCATAGCCTTCGGAATGTTGAGAATTTCCAAAATCTCATCATCCCATTTGAGTTCTTTAATGTTATAAAGCATGGTACGAGCTGCATTTGAGTAATCCGTCACGTGAGCCGCACCGTCAGTCAATTTCCAAACCAACCAAGTATCGATAGTACCAAAGAGCAATTCCCCTTTTTCTGCTCGCTCTTGAGCGCCCTCTACATGATCCAAAATCCAACGAACCTTGGTAGCAGAGAAGTAAGCATCAATAATCAAACCAGTCTTTTCATGGAATTTTTCCACATAACCTTGGCTTTTCAGCTGTTCAGCCAGAGGAGCTGTCTGACGTGATTGCCAAACGATAGCATTGTAGATAGGAAGTCCTGTTTTCTTATCCCAAACGACCGTTGTTTCACGTTGGTTGGTAATCCCGATTGCTTCGATTTGATTTGGCTTGACACCGCTTTCGATGAAAGCACCCGCAATAACTGACTGGACTGAGTTCCAAATTTCATTGGCATTGTGCTCAACCCAACCTGCCTGAGGGAAAATCTGCGTAAATTCCTTTTGACTCGAGCTAACCTTTTCCCCTTTTTTGTTGAAAATGATGGCACGAGAACTTGTAGTTCCCTGGTCAATGGCCATGATGTATTTTTCTTGTGACATGTGCTGTCCTCCTGATAAAGATCTTGAGGTGTTTCCTCTTTACACTTACTAGTATACAAAATAAAGCGCTTTCTTGTTTATCAACTTTTTTTAATTTTTAAAAAAACGTGAGGAGATTGTGTGAATTTCACAAAAAAGGCCTCAAAAGTTAGATTTAATAACCTATTTTAATGAAGAAGTAGCTAATAAGAGTATTTTTGCTAAGATTTACGATATGAAAAGTTTACATAATGCAATTATTTAATACCCATTCATAGTGTGATATAATATTGTTAATAACTAAAAACACCTCAAAATATAAAAAAGGGGAGAATTTTATGGCTAAAAAGAATCAATCTAATCGTCTAACTAACCAACATAAAGATTCAAGAGGAGTAGTAGGTATATTCGGAGAAGATGCAAAATCTCATGATATTGCCGTAGGCACTATCTCTCATCTAGTAAAATCGAAACTAGAGGAATTATATCCGATGTTAGAGTTTAGATTTAGAAAATCAGTTAGTAAAAAGGAGATTAATCATTATCTTAGTAAGCTGGATAAAGATTTAGGAAAAACTTTATTTACACAGAATGCAAGTATTATTCCTGACGGCGGTATCATTGAGGTAAAAGATGATTCAGGCAGTTGGCGTGTAGTTCTAGTAACAGAAGCTAAACATCAAGGAAAAGATATTGAAAATATTAAATCAGGTAAACTAGTAGGAAAAAACAACGACCAAGATTTAATGGCTGCCGGAAATGCTATTGAACGCTCACATAAAAATATTGCTGAAATAGCAAATTTTATGCTATCCGAGGAACACTTCCCTTATATTATTTTTCTAGAAGGTTCTAATTTTTTAACGCAAACTATCTCTGTAATACGGCCAGACGGACGGTCTGTTATACTTGAACATGACTCAGGAATACTAAACCGCTTAGACAGACTAACTGCTGCCAATTACGGCATGCCAATCAATACTAATTTGTGCAAAAATAAATTTATAAAAAATAAAGACAAATCAATAATGCTTCAAGCAACCTCTATCTATACAACTGGTGATGGAAGTCACTGGAATCCTCAGGAAATGTTTAATATAATGTTAGATGTTGCTAAGACGTCTCTTAAAGTTTTGGGAAGCGATATTTTTAACCAATTAACAAGGAGTATGGAATAAGATAATGAGAAAAAACGAAAATGATTTTTTAAGAAAGGCAAAAAAAAATAAAAATGATGAGTTCTATACTCAACTACAAGATATAGATAGGGAGTTACATCATTACAAGGTACATTTCAAAAACAAAATTATATTTTGCAATTGTGATGACCCCAGAACTAGCAATTTTTATAGATATTTTGCTCAAAATTTTAATGAACTTGGTTTGAAAAAGCTGATTGCATCCTGTTATATCGAACAACAATTTGATTTATTTAGCTTAAATTCAGAAATTTCAAATGGCTTTTACTATGAATACACTGGGAAAAAAGAAGAGGTCATTATTCCCAGTCTAAATGACGTGACATTTTTTAAAGGTGACGGTGATTTCCGCAGTGAGGAAAGTATGAAACTATTAAAAGAAGCAGATATAGTGGTAACAAATCCACCATTTTCACTTTTCAGAGACTTCCTTGCACAAGTTGTTCAATATGATAAACAATTTTTAATCATTGGCAATATTAATGCTATTACTTACAAAGAAACTTTTAAACTCATAGAAAACAATAAAGTTTGGATGGGGATAAATATGGGACGTGGTATTTCTGGATTTATCGTTCCAGACCACTATGAACTCTATGGGACAGAAACCACTATAAATGAACGTGGTGAAAGAATTGTTTCCCCTAATAACTGTTTATGGCTAACAAATTTAGATAATTTCAAAAGGCACGAGGACATTATTCTTACCAAAAAGTATAAAAATAATGAAGACCAATATTTAACCTACGATAATTACAACGGTATCAATATCAATAAAACAGTAGATATTCCTTATGATTATCGAGGAGTTATGGGAGTTCCAATAACTTTTCTTCATAAGTTTAATCCAAATCAATTTGAAATTGTTGGATTCCGAAAAGGAGATGACGGAAAAGATTTATCAATAAATGGTAAGAGCACTTATTTTAGGATATTAATTAAAAATAAGAAGTTTCAAACGACTAAATAGGCTGGTAGTATGATGAGTTTTACGAGCAAACAAATATCTAATTTTTTGGATGATAAAATTTTATTTCGATTTACAATTAACAGTAACAATACTATAAACTTCAACGAACGTGAAGCGATGTTTACTTTTGATCAAATTGAAAAAGTAATAAAAACTAATTTTGACTATTGGAAGATTGTTTCAGAAAAAGCACCATCTAATTATTATTCAAATTGGCAAATCATGAATAATAAGATAAATGGCATAAGGAAATTTCTTTCTGAGATTGACGACTTAAATACGGATACTATAAATAACTATCTTTATTATAACTTGTCAAGTAGTCGTGAAACTACTGAGCAAGGGAAGCTTGTTTACATACTATCAATTGATTCACCTATTGATAAAGATTTAGAAATTCGAAAAATAAAGAGTTTTGTTTCATTCTATATAGAGCAAACAACAGACAATCTTACAGAAGCGATAAGAAGTTACATCTATCTCTCTAAGAATATAAGTTCTATAGGCAATTATTTTTCAAGCTCTTATCCATACCAATTCTATCCGGCTCTGTATTTACTTAGAAAACAGTTCTCTAATATTAGGGAAAATATATTCGACTTTGAAAAAAATATTATATATCCATTAACCAGTAAGTTACAAGAAATTTCTGATAATTCTAATGAACAATATAAAGAAATTACCTCTTTTATCGAAAACAGATACAATGATATTCAACAACAATTTGATGATAAGGCCATAGAATTAAAAGAGTTTCAAAGCTCAATAAATCGTTGGCAAAAGGAAAAGAAAGATAAACTTGAACATTTAGAGGAGACTTATAAGAATAAACTATCATTGGAGGCACCCGAACAACTCTGGAATAAACGTGCTACAGAATATATAAAGCAGGCTAGAAATTGGACTATCATCCTTATTGTAACTGTACTAGCTTTAATTTTTACTTCGACAAAATTAATTACAGTTATACATAATTATTCTTTAGATATCATCAAAGAAATTCCTTTTCTTTCAGAATCATTCGTATTTATTTCTGTTATTTCTTTCTTTATCTATATAATTAGAATACTGGTAAAAATCGTAATGTCAAATCATCATTTAGCCACCGAATACAAACAGAAAGCAGCTTTAACTAGATTTTATCAATCTTTGACTTATGCTGGTACAAATATTGATAAAGAGGAAAGACTAATCATTATTAATTCATTATTTAGTAGAATTGATACAGGTCTTATTAAAGTAGATAACACAAATGATAACGAGGTAATTCTAGCAATTTTGTCTAAGAATATAAAATAAAAGGCTGAGCAAAAAGAATTTAAAGTCAAACAAACGCATATTGTCAAGTGTTGAAAAGACTCGATAATATGCGTTTTATTGCAGAAAATTTTACTTCTTTTTCTCCTAAAATTGAGTTTTTTTGCCATCTTCTTTAACTAAACAATAACTGGCGAATCGCTACCAAATCTTCCATATCCAAGTCGTTTTTTAAATAATAGACTGGCGTCTGTTCCTTCTTATGAATCGGGTTATTGGTAACCAGCAAATCATAATGCCGAGTACAATCATAGGCTTCAATGGTAATAAAACGATTGTATTCCAAATACCGTTTCAAAATGGCTGCCATCCTTGAAAAGACAAGAAAACCAGATGTCAAATCCAGACCAATCCGCATATGCTGGCCACCGTTTTCAGCCATATATTCGATTAACTGCAGCCATTCCCAGAGAATCTTCTTATCTAAATCTGTCCCCTGATGAAAGGCAGGTAGAGCATGAAAAATCTCCTCTGCTGTCTCTTTAAAATCATGTTCCATCAGTAAATAGGGATGACGATTCTCTAACTGGTACTTGTAGCGATCCTGTAAAATATAGCCCTTATAGAGGTAGACTTGAGCACAAAGCTGACTGAGTTCATAGGTGACATGGTCCTCTGTATAATCCCCCAGTAACTCCTCTTTCTTCATTTCTTGAATCAATTGCGTCAGTAAACCTGCCAACTGTCCTCCAAAACCAAGGATATACTCCATAGTATGAAGAGGAAGAATGCGATGAGATAGGAGGAAAGAGAAGAATATCATCATCTCCCCATCCTCAGTTCCGAGAGGGAGGTGTTGCCCAGCAAAAAAGGACGGAGCCTTTCGATGCAAACGAAGGTAGAAAATATTGTCAAAATACCCTCGCATTTTTTCTTCTATGACTTGAAACTGACAAGCATTGACCCGAAGACGTTGTTGACTGATATGAGCCCAGAGAACCAAGTCCAATTTCTGACCCGAAGACAAACTTGCACCGCAGATTTCTTCTAGTGTAGCAATTTCCTGCTTTCTCGCTGGTTTCTGCATGTGACCTTCCCACTCCTGACTAGACCAGACCTTGCGGAAAAGACAGAAATAGAAATAGCGAATCTGATGCTCTGGACCTCGCCAACGTCCATTTTGGATGGATAAATCAAATTCTGACAAAATCTGATTTAAACCAGCCAAGTGACGCCCAAGCGTAGCCTCGCTAATCATCAATTCTTGAGCCAGCTGATGGGCTAAAAATTGTTGGTGGTAGAGAAGATAGACCACAATCTGGTATTTAACAGCATTCTCCAAAAACAAGCTCCGAATATCTCTCCCCTTGGTAGCTGCACCGATCGACAGGCGCAGATTTTCATTTTCTAAGTGAATAGTCAACTCTAAACCACTATCCAAAGCCTTGTCATTGAGCAGGGTGACATATTTGGTTAGAGTTGCTTTTGAAAATCCTGTTTCTTCCATTACAGCCTTGACGGTCGTCTGAGACTCTTGTAATAGAAAGGAAAGGATTGAAAATTGACCACACTCGGCTTTCTCCATCAAATCTCCTAAATACATTTGTTACCCCTTTCATTTTCTACCTTAAGCATAGCATAAATCTTACAAATGCTGAAATAATCTGTTTCTCTTTTTATTTTCACGCTGATTTCCTAGTCCATTATCCTGAAAATCAGTAAACACACGGCTCCCTCTTTGGGCATTTTTATGCTAAAATAGTAGCTATGGATAAAATTATTAAAACTATATCAGAAAGCGGAGCCTTTCGTGCTTTTGTCCTTGATAGCACAGAAACCGTCCGTACTGCTCAAGAAAAACACAAAACCCAAGCTAGCTCAACTGTAGCGCTTGGTCGAACTCTTATCGCCAGCCAGATTCTCGCAGCCAATGAAAAAGGAAATACTAAACTAACAGTTAAGGTGCTGGGTTCTAGCTCTCTAGGGGCCATTATCACGGTCGCAGATACCAAGGGGAACGTCAAAGGCTATGTTCAAAATCCTGGCGTTGACATCAAAAAGACCGCAACTGGTGAAGTTCTAGTCGGACCTTTCGTTGGAAATGGTCAATTTCTCGTTATCACAGACTACGGCATTGGAAATCCTTATACTTCCTTGACCCCACTCATCTCTGGAGAGATTGGGGAAGACCTTGCTTTCTACCTAACAGAAAGCCAACAAACCCCTTCTGCAGTCGGCCTCAATGTCCTTTTGGACGAAGAAGACAAGGTTAAGGTTGCTGGTGGTTTCCTAGTTCAAGTCTTGCCGGGAGCCAAGGAAGAAGAGATTGCTCGCTTTGAAAAACGCATCCAAGAAATGCCAGCTATCTCTACTCTTCTCGAAAGCGACGACCATATCGAAGCCCTCCTCAAGGCTATCTACGGAGACGAAGCCTACAAGCGTCTTTCTGAAGAAGAAATCCGTTTCCAATGTGACTGTAGCCATGAACGCTTTATGAACGCTCTTGCCAGCCTTCCAAGCTCAGACTTACAGGAAATGAAAGAGGAAGACCACGGGGCAGAAATCACTTGTCAATTCTGCCAAACTACTTACAACTTTGATGAAAAGGACCTGGAGGAACTCATTCGTGACAAATCTTAATACACCTTTTATGATTGGCAATGTTGAGATTCCCAATCGTACCGTTTTAGCACCTATGGCTGGTGTCACCAACTCAGCCTTTCGTACCATCGCAAAAGAGCTCGGAGCTGGACTCGTTGTCATGGAAATGGTCTCTGACAAGGGAATCCAATACAACAACGAAAAAACCCTGCACATGCTTCATATCGACGAAGGCGAAAACCCTGTCTCTATCCAACTATTTGGTAGTGATGAAGACAGCCTCGCACGCGCAGCAGAATTCATCCAAGAAAACACCAAAACCAATATCGTCGATATCAACATGGGCTGCCCTGTCAACAAAATCGTGAAGAACGAAGCTGGCGCTATGTGGCTCAAGGATCCAGATAAGATTTACTCTATCATCAACAAGGTCCAATCTATCCTTGATATTCCACTTACTGTCAAGATGCGTACCGGCTGGGCTGACCCGTCTCTTGCAGTAGAAAATGCCCTCGCTGCTGAAGCAGCAGGTGTTTCTGCCCTCGCCATGCATGGCCGTACCCGTGAGCAAATGTATACAGGTCACGCAGACCTTGAGACCCTGCACAAGGTTGCCCAAGCTCTGACCAAGATTCCATTCATCGCCAACGGTGACATCCGTACAGTTCAAGAAGCCAAACAACGCATTGAAGAAGTCGGTGCTGATGCAGTCATGATTGGCCGCGCTGCCATGGGAAATCCCTACCTCTTCAACCAAATCAACCATTACTTTGAAACAGGAGAAATCCTACCTGATTTGACCTTTGAAGATAAGATGAAAATCGCCTACGAACATTTGAAACGATTGATTAACCTCAAAGGAGAAAACGTCGCAGTTCGTGAATTCCGTGGCCTCGCTCCTCACTATCTCCGTGGAACATCTGGCGCTGCCAAACTCCGTGGAACCATTTCGCAAGCTAGCACCCTAGCAGAGATTGAAGCCCTCTTGCAATTGGATAAGGCTTAATAGACCAAAACCCGTAACTCTCTTAAAGGTTACGGGTTTTTGACTGTAAAAATTCAAATACTAAGGGTTATTATTGACTCAAAGCAACACTGGAAACCTTGCCATCCGCTCCTGTTGTAATTTGGATGATTTTTCCTCCACCAATTTTGGCATTATACTTGCCATCATCAAGAGTATAAGAGTAGCCTCTGATAGAGTAGTTTTCTTTCTTTCCATCAGCAGATTCTACTGTGAATTGACCTCCTGATGAAACTGTGATGGTTTCGCCATTTGCTCCCTTCCAATTGCCCGCTGCAGCTGAGAAATCACCATCTACCATGGTTAAAACACCCTTGTAGCGTTTATTTTGCTCTGCTTGTTTGTCTTGAAGTTTGCGGTCAGTTGTAGGATCATAGCTTGATTGGTTAGACTGGGATTGAGGAGCCTGTTGAGTTGAAGGAGCCTGAGCAGGAGTTTGTTGACTAGCTGCCTGTTGAGTAGACACTTCTTGACCTTGTCTTTGCTCTGGTGCAGGTGCCACTTGTGATGGCCTTGCAGTTGCTGAAGATTGATCAGTAGATGCCTTGGCCTTTTCAGATGAAGCTGAAGTTGAGGACTTCTGAGTCTTGCTTTCTTTGCTAGAAGAGGCTGCTTTAGAGCTTGATGACTGGCTTATCTTAGCAGAACTGCTTGCTTGAGTTGTTTCCTTTTTATTTCCACAAGCTCCCAGTAGCAAGGTAGAAGCCAATACAGTTGCTACCATCAATTTGATATAGGTTTTCTTTTTCATTTTTCTACTCCTTTGTAATATTTTAGAAATATAAAGAAATCTTTTTGTAATGGAATTGTAACATTTAGATTTAAATATGTCAATAATTTATTTAAACTATTTTAAAAATCTCACATAATTTAAACACCTTTACTCCTCCTACTCTTCTATTCGTAATCTAATAGAAAAAACAGAGAAAAATTCCTATTTTGTTTAAAATTTTTTAAATCGCTCTTATTTAATCGCTTACATATTTAGCTGCAAAGGAATATAATAACAGTGAAATAGAATATAGGAAGTGCACTCTTATACTAAATAAGTATTTCAAGTATCTTCCTTGGTTGATTTTGGGAGCAATTGGTTCCTATAAATCCGCAACTCACTATGGCAAAACTTCGTTTGATATCTTCTATCTGACCACAGTCTTTATGATTTTCTATATAGCTTTGTTATTCCTACACGAAAAATATCTCAAGTATCGATACAAAGACTTTTTACTCACATGTTGAGCAATTCTAAGAAAGATAACTATCCCTAAAAACAGTCGCAACAGCAAAGCAAACTAATAAAGGCAAACAAAGAGGTCAGGAACTTTATCCCGACCTCGTTTTTTATTTCAATCGATAGGTTTTTCTTGGTTTCTTTTTAGGCACTCGTTTGAGTCCAACTTCTTCTACATATTCTCCGTATTTTACGAGAAAGTTATTGCTGACGATTGGACGACCGGGGTTGATGAGATTGACCAGTTCAGTCCCTTCGTAGACAGTGAACTCCTCCTCCAGCAGATAAAGGAAGGTCGGATTCCAGTCGAGACGGCCTTGGATTCGTTTGATAGACTCTTGAATAATGGCATAATGGTCAAAAGCGAAGGCTTGTTCCTCCAACTCCACTCCCTCTAGGTAGCATTTGCCTGTCTGAAAATCGACATCTACAAAAAACACATCCTTGGCATCGTCTCCTGCTTGAACCAGTTCTAATGCACGACTAGGCAAATAAACCAAGTGGGCAATGGTCACTGTCCAGCCCCGTGGATCACGGCCGGGAGTCGATACGGTCATCAATTGCTCAATTTTTTCCAAAGGAAGATCGAGATTGACTTCTTCTCTCACCTCACGCTGACAGGCATGCGCAGCATCTTCGCCCTTGTTCATAAATCCTCCAACCAGAGCCAAACAATTTTGATATGGATGAGCCTTGCGACGAATTAATAAGAGCTTGATTTTTCCTTCGACAAAGCAGTAGGCTACCATATCCACCGTTACACTTGGTTTTTCGTATTGAGGGAGTTCCTGCTTGTGGTACCAGTCTAAAAATTCTTCCTGACTAGCATGAATTTCAAAATATTCTTTTTCCATCCCTGCTGGAATCATCGTGTCCGTCATTTTATGCCTCCTTACGAACTGCCTTGGTCCATTGGTACCAACCTACTAGACTATTGAGAGTGTAAACCCAGTACATCCCTTGGATGTGGATATTTTCACCCCACCAGAGATAAATACTAAAGAGATTGGTTGCAATCCAGAAAATCCATTGCTCACGATAGAGACGGGTCATCAAGAGCTGACCGACACCATTGGTCGCATCGGTAACACTATCACGGAAAGGGCGAGCACTATGGATGCTTTGATAAGCCAAGCCCATACCAATCCAAATGATAGCAGTCAAGACCAAGTACTTGAGCCAATCAAAAATAGATAATTTCTTAGCTTCAAAATGAGATCCTTCTGCTTTTCCTTGGTCATTAATACGGTTGGACAGCCAAGCATAGAGGCCAATCGGCTGCATGACAAAGAAGTAAACGGTCGTCAAGACTTCGCCATAAAAAGTCGCATCCATGGCCAAAATCAAATAGATAGCAGAGTTAATAGCCCCAAAGAGATAATTGCTTGCACGACCTTCTGCTACCAAGATAACACAGACAATCCCAGTCCAAGATGCAAACAAGCTTAACCAGTCATGACTATCTATATTTTGAGTGAATTCCAAGATAAAGGGAACACTTGACAAGGCGATGAGATACAACCACTGGAAGAGGCTACGACCGACAAAGAGATCTTTCCAGAGCAAGTGCATGATTCCTGCAAAACCGATTTTGCGAGCTTCTGCATGAACATTTTTAAAGTTTTCGATAAATTGTGTGATTTTTTCAGTTAGTTTTTTCATATGTTTCTCCTAATCTGCTTGGTAAATGGCATCAATAGCCACTTTTGCTGCTTCATAATTTCCTAGATAATCCTCAGCTAGATAAACTAGTGGAATGTTTGCTAAGTAGCGCTCCCTCATCTGATCCAAATGTTGTGAAAAACTATGACGAATATGGTCTTCTGCCATGGTCATATCTCTAAATCCGTCATTGACATAGGAACCGACAGGTTGCACAAAGAGAATCAAGTCCCATTTCTCCTTAGCCAAGATCGAGGCAAAGAGATTATCAAAAGTCTCTCCCGATAAGTCCCCTCTATCCTCAGTCTCCATGTAATAATCATAGTAGCCCTTGGTTACTAAGGAGTTGGTGTCTGCTATCACCAGTCCCCTATTGGCATTACTGTCAATTAACTTAGAGGTCTGGTCATACTGCCCCAACAGGAGATAATAGTAATCCTTTGGAGTCAATTCATCATCGCGGACATTGTTTTTGATCTGGTACTCACGTGTGTATTCCAGACTGACGGGTGCATCGTAATACCTAGCCAAATCCTTGGCCAGAGTGGTCTTCCCATTACTGGCACTTCCCATAATCAACACTTTCTTTGTAAACTGACGTCGGAAGGGTTGAGCGATATATTTCCAATATTTGCTTGGATTTTCTCGAATCATAGTCGCTGAGATACCAAATTTTCTTTCTTGCAAGACAGTCTCAAAACCACGATTTGATAATTCTTGCTGGTAATCTGCTTCTCCCACAAAGAAGATTAGTTCTTGCTGGGTTTCATCATAGGAAATCTCCGCTAACATTTGGTTCAACCACTCCTGCCAACCCATAGGATAACGGGGAAGATTGGTCTCATCTAACTTACAAACCGAGGTCAACTCGTCATCACCAAAGGCCTCTCGGATATAGCGAAACCTTTTTTGAAGCGTTAAGCCTACCTGTTCCCCTATATCTCCCTCGTAGCCTGAAACGACAAGCCAGACCTGGTCACACTGCCGCTTGGCTCGCTGGATTAGATCGATATGACCTTGATGAAGCGGAGCAAATGTCCCAAATATCACTGCTGTTTTCTTTTTCATAAACGCATTACCTTTTTATAGTTTTTGATATTTTCATTATCTATGTTTTTATTATAAACTATATTTTTGTTTTGTCAATAGTTTTTATCATTTTTATAAAAACATTGCGAAAAAGAGAACCAATGAAAGTTCTATAATGAAGTTAGCCACCCAGCCCTCCTAAAAATTAGATGGTTCAACTAGCTGATAGCTAGTACTCGATTTCATTTGATAAGAGGCTTGATGCTGTTAGGCTGACAAGCCAAGGCTAAGATTAGCCTTGGTTTAGCTGACAAAACTGCTTCAAGGGTTCCTCTTGTCAAATGAAAGCTCTTCTAGGCATAAGAAAACACCTCTGTGTTATACTTGTTGTTCAATCACAAACACAAGAAAGGCACAGAGATGAAAAACCATTATACTACAAAAGCCAAACATTTGACAATCGATAGCCGTCGCTTAATCGAACGATGGAAAAAAGAAGGGAAATCAAATAGAGAAATCGCCTCTTTACTTGGAAAAGCTCCTCAAACCATTCACAATGAAGTCAAGCGTGCGCAAGATATCCAACGTCTTTCAAGACGGAACAT
>NZ_VMMV01000119.1:0-1724 GCF_013277375.1 Streptococcus sp. 3613 | reverse complement strand
AGCTACTAAATAGATTATTGGGCATGGAATGGAACAAAGGGTTCGTGAAGTTTGAAGAACTCAAAAATTACGCCAAAGCTCCATATACAACACCTAAACGAGATTAAAGAACAGCGAAATCCCTTGTGGCGCAAGGGGTTAGCTGCCCTTTTGTATTTTTTAAGTGATAAAGTCGGGAGTTAGAAATAGCCTTTTCAAGGAAAATCATAAAGACAAACATCAGTTTTGGTGCTTGTCTTTTTAAATCACTCGGCTATTGAAAACTGAGAAATGATTTGTTTTGTGCTAAAATAGATTGAAACGAATACTCAATAAAAATTAAAGAGTAACTGAGAAGTTAGCTCAAAGTACTGTTTTGAGGTTGCAGATGGACGCTGACGTGGTTTGAAGAGATTTTCGAAGAGTATAAGATTCTCTCTTTTGCTATAGTTAAGGAGATGAGAGGTAAATGATAAGGGAGAGACTATGTACGACTATCTAATCGTTGGTGCTGGTTTGTCGGGAGCAATTTTTGCTTATGAAGCAACCAAGCGTGGAAAAAAAGTAAAAGTTATTGATAAACGTGACCACATTGGTGGAAATATCTACTGTGAGAATGTAGAAGGGGTTAATGTTCATAAATATGGTGCCCATATCTTTCATACTTCTAGTAAAAAAGTTTGGGATTATGTGAATCAATTTGCTGAGTTTAACAATTATATCAACTCGCCTCTAGCTAATTACAAGGGTAGCCTTTATAATCTACCTTTCAATATGAATACTTTCTATGCTATATGGGGGACAAAAACTCCTCAAGAGGTCAAAGATAAGATTGCTGAGCAAACGGCTCATATGAAGGACGTTGAACCGAAAAACTTGGAAGAGCAGGCTATCAAGTTGATCGGTCCAGATATTTATGAAAAATTGATTAAAGGATATACTGAAAAGCAATGGGGACGTTCTGCTACTGACCTTCCACCGTTTATTATTAAACGTCTACCAGTTCGTTTGACTTTTGATAATAACTACTTCAATGACCGTTACCAGGGTATTCCAATTGGTGGTTACAACGTTATCATTGAAAATATGCTCAAGGATGTGGAAGTAGAACTTGGTCTTGACTTTTTTGCCAATCGTCAAGAATTAGAAGCTTCTGCTGAAAAAGTTGTCTTTACAGGGATGATTGACCAATACTTTGATTATAAACATGGTGAGTTAGAATACCGTAGTCTTCGTTTTGAGCATGAAGTTTTTGATGAAGAAAACTATCAAGGAAATGCTGTTGTCAACTATACAGAACGAGAAATTCCTTATACTCGCATTATTGAGCATAAACATTTTGAGTACGGAGCACAAGCTAAAACGGTCATTACTCGTGAATACCCAGCAGATTGGAAAGGTGGAGATGAGCCTTATTATCCAATCAATGACGAGAGAAACAATGCCCTATTTGCTAACTATCAAGAAGAAGCAGCACAGAATGATAAGGTCATTTTCTGTGGACGTTTGGCTGATTATAAATACTACGACATGCATGTAGTCATTGAACGGGCCTTGGAAGTGGTCGAGGAAGAGTTGGGACAATAATGCAAGGATTCCGTTATTTTAGAATCTTTGCTACTTAAGATTTTTATACTAAACTAAAATAAAAAAGTATTATATAATAGTAATATGAAATCAACTAAAGAAGAAATCCAAGCTATCAAAACACTTTTAAAAGACTCTAGTACAGCTAAATATCATAA
>NZ_VMMV01000118.1:0-1192 GCF_013277375.1 Streptococcus sp. 3613 | reverse complement strand
AACCCCAATTATTCACCCCTAATCTAAAAACCCTCCAGAATCCTTGCCTTAGCTTAGATCCTGGATGGTTTCTTTTTTCACCCAATGGGTGTTTTTTACTAGACAAAAAAGAGTTTCCCCTTTATGGTATAAGTGTAGAAAAAAACACAAAAAGAAAGGAAACTCACATGAACAGTTTACCAAATCATCACTTCCAAAACAAGTCTTTTTACCAACTATCTTTCGATGGAGGTCATTTAACCCAGTATGGTGGTCTTATCTTTTTTCAGGAACTTTTTTCCCAGTTGAAACTAAAAGAGCGGATTTCTAAGTATTTAGTAACGAATGACCAACGCCGCTACTGTCGTTATTCGGATTCAGATATCCTTGTCCAGTTCCTCTTTCAACTGTTAACAGGCTATGGAACGGACTATGCTTGTAAAGAATTGTCAGCTGATGCCTACTTTCCAAAATTGTTGGAAGGAGGGCAGCTTGCTTCACAGCCAACCTTATCCCGTTTTCTTTCCAGAACTGACGAGGAAACAGTCCATAGTTTGCGATGCCTCAACCTTGAATTGGTCGAATTCTTTTTACAGTTTCACCAGCTAAACCAACTCATTGTAGATATCGATTCTACCCATTTCACAACTTATGGCAAGCAAGAAGGTGTTGCTTATAACGCCCACTATCGTGCTCATGGCTATCATCCTCTTTATGCTTTCGAGGGGAAGACAGGTTATTGTTTCAATGCCCAGCTTCGTCCTGGTAATCGTTATTGTTCTGAAGAGGCAGACAGCTTTATCACACCTGTTTTCGAACGGTTTAATCAACTTCTCTTTCGAATGGATAGTAGCTTTGCGACCCCAAAATTATACGATTTAATTGAAAAAACAGGGCAATACTACCTCATAAAACTCAAGAAAAATACTGTTCTGAGCCGTCTTGGAGACCTTTCCCTCCCTTGCCCACAGGATGAGGACTTAACCATCTTGCCCCACTCCGCCTACTCAGAAACTCTCTATCAAGCAGGATCTTGGTCGCACAAGCGTCGTGTCTGCCAGTTCTCTGAACGAAAAGAAGGAAACTTGTTCTACGATGTTATTTCTCTCGTTACAAATATGACGAGTGGAACAAGCCAAGACCAGTTTCAGCTTTATCGTGGACGTGGTCAAGCCGAGAATTTCATCAAGGAGATGAAGGAGGGATTTTTTGG
>NZ_VMMV01000117.1:0-847 GCF_013277375.1 Streptococcus sp. 3613 | reverse complement strand
TTTTTCCTTAGCAAGGCGAGCATAGATGGTCTGATGTGATTTACCAATACGGTAGCCATGTTTTTGCAGTGTTTGGAAGAAATGACTAGTGATTTCTTCTTTTTTAAAGTCCTTAATGAATTTTTCAGGAATAGAAGCAACTTCATAAACCAGAGGAACTTTGTCGGCATAGCGGACCCGCTCCATTCGGATAATATTTTCGGTAGGAGAAATTCCTAGCTTGGCAACTTCCTGCTCATTGGGAATGGTTTTTCTGTAGGAAATGAGCTGGCTAGAGGGTACTTTACCTTGGGACTTAACAATTTCAGTAAAACTGGTTGTCCCTCGCATCTTTTCTTGTACCCGAGTACTGGACACAAAGGTGCCACTTCCAACTCTGCGCTCTAAAACACCTTCTTCAACCAATAGAGATACGGCTTGGCGGAGGGTCATGCGGCTGACCGAAAACTGCTCTGCTAAATCTCTTTCACTGGGAAGCCTCTCACCAATAGCCCAACGGTGCTCGTCAATATCCTTTTTAATCTGATCGTGGATTTTCATATAAGCAGGTAGCATATTTTTCACTTCATTTCTATCTTTTCTCTATTGTACCCCAATAAACTAGAAAAAGTCAAACTTCGCCTTGTTTATACTCTTCGAAAATCTCTTCAAACCACGTCAGCTCTATCTGCAACCTCAAAGCAGTGCTTTGAGCAACCTACGGCTAACTTCCTAGTTTGCTCTTTGATTTTCATTGAGTATTAGTTGGTAATTCGCCCTTATTTGTGATAGAATATTGGAAAAGATATTTCTTTTGAGAAAGGAAAAAGATGAGCAACATTTCAACTGATTTGCAAGATGTAGAAAA
>NZ_VMMV01000116.1:0-5708 GCF_013277375.1 Streptococcus sp. 3613 | reverse complement strand
ACTGGCTTGAAGCCATAATCAAAAAAAGTTGAGACATAGCGTCTTCAACTTTTTTACATTACTTTAACTACTGATTAAAGTGAGTTTACGTCAACTTTGATACCAACACCTTGAGTAGTTGTGATAGTCAAGTTTGTTACGTAAGTTCCTTTAGCTGTAGCTGGTTTTGCTTTTTGGATTGTTTCGTTGAAAGCTTTGAAGTTTTCAACCAATTTTTCAGCTTCAAATGATACTTTACCGATGATTGCTTGAACGTTACCTGCACGGTCAGCACGGTAAGTGATTTTACCACCTTTAGACTCTTCAACTGCTTTAGCAACATCCATTGTTACAGTACCAGTTTTAGGGTTTGGCATCAAGTTACGTGGTCCAAGGACACGTCCAAGACGTCCAACAAGAGCCATCATATCAGGTGTAGCGATAACTACGTCGAAGTCCAACCAACCGTCGTTGATTTTAGCAACAAGGTCATCTTCACCAACAAAGTCTGCACCAGCAGCTTTTGCTTCTTCAGCTTTTGCACCGCGTGCGAAAACAAGAACGCGTGAAGTTTTACCAGTACCGTTTGGCAATACCATTGCTCCACGGATTTGTTGGTCAGCTTTTTTAACGTCGATGTTCAAGTTGTAAGCAACTTCTACAGTTGCGTCAAATTTTGCAAAGTTAGTTTCTTTTGCAAGTGCTACAGCTTCTTCTACGCTGTATGCTTTTGTGCTGTCGATTTTCTCAAGAGCAGCACGAAGTTGTTTGCTTTTTTTAGCCATTTTCTATTCTCCTTGTAAGTGGTTCAATCGATTTTCATCTCCCACGTCACTCCTCGAAATGATGAAGTCTTGCGGGTTTTCAGTCTATTACTTTCCTTTTCCTACGGCCTTAAGTTCCCTTGCTGTACCCAAGTACAAGTATCAGTCACTTGCCTAGTATGAAAAGCAACTAATAGACTGCTGTGAGATTTTCTACTGTGTTATTGATTAGTCAACAACAGTGAATCCCATAGAACGAGCAGTACCTTCGATCATACGCATTGCAGACTCTACGTTTGCTGCGTTCAAATCTGGCATCTTAGTTTCTGCAATTTCTTGTACTTGTGCACGAGTAACTGTAGCAACTTTAGTTTTATTAGGTGTACTTGATCCTTTTTCAACACCTGCAGCTTTTTTCAAAAGAACAGCAGCTGGTGGTGTTTTCGTAACGAAAGTAAATGATTTATCTTCGTAAACTGAGATAACAACTGGAATGATCATCCCAGCTTGGTCAGCTGTACGAGCGTTGAACTCTTTTGTGAATCCCATGATGTTGATACCAGCTTGACCAAGAGCAGGTCCAACCGGTGGAGCTGGTGTAGCTTTACCAGCAGGGATTTGCAATTTTACAAGTTTTTCGACTTTTTTAGCCATTTTTAAATCCTCCTTTGTGGTTTTGGCGGTAATTAGAGATTTTTACCTCCCACAAGTATGCTTTTCACATACCCATCTATTATACACTATTTATCTGGAATTGCAAGAGAAAAGTTTATTTTTTAATCGACGTAATCTCCGCCTTCAAAGCCGTAATACTCTTCCAAACTGAGACCACTTGCAGCAATTTCTTTAGCTTCTTTTCCTACATAACGCAGGTGCCATTCCTCAGCCATATAGCCTGTTTCCTTTTCCTTGCCTTTGAGATAACGGACAACAAAGCCATAATCAGCTGCATGATCCAAGAGCCATTGGGCTGCTTTTTCTTCTGTCACCAAATCACCATCAGTCCCAATCACATCAAAGGCCAAGCCTGTCTGGTGTTCGCTATAGCCAGGACGGGCAGAGTAACGGTCAGCTGCTGCCTTTCCATCTTGGTTGACATAATCTTGATAGAGCTTGGTCTGAGTTTCATAACTTCTAAAACCACTGTAATGATCACTAATAGGGAAACCTGCCTCTTGCATCGCTTTGATGAGTTTGACCAACTCAGCCTTGGCTGTTGGATTTTCCCCCGGATTATAGTCTTTCGACAAAGGATAATGTTTATTGGCTACGATGATTTCGTCGTATTTTCCTTGGATGCTGTAGTAATCACCTTTATTGACCACTTCTGCTTTTTTCTGGGCAGCCCCTTGAGACTTACTGCCGACTGTCCCATCAGCTTTGGCTGTCTGTTCTGTCTTAGCTGTGCCATCTTCATTTTTTGCTTTTTCTTGTGAACAAGCTGCTAGACTCAAGGATATCAAGGCTGTCAAGACAAGGTATCTTTTTTTCATTTCTACTCCTTTATTTCTAATAGTTTATCTAGTTCTGACGATAAACGTTTAACTAATCTTTTAATCTCATCTGGTTTTGCTTGGCAGGTTTTTGTTGTCATTTCTTCAAAGGGAACCCACCAAACTGGACCACGTCCCTTGAGACCGTGACCATTCATGTCACCGCTTCGTCTAGGGAAAAGATGCCAGTGGAGATGGGCATCGCCATTTCCTAGAAGTTCAACATTCATTTTCTCAGCAGCAAAGGTCTTGGCAACTGCCTCTTGGACTAGACTCATTTCTTCGAGAAAACGTAGTCTTGTTTCCTTTTTCAAATGATGCAATTCCGTGACGTGTTCCTTGGCTAGAAAGAGACTATAGCCTGCAAAATACTGGTGATCTCCAATCACAAGATAGCCTGTTTCCAACTCTTTGACAAAATAGGGATTTTCTCCCTTCTTGATGAGCTCAATTCTCTGGCATATAAGACACATATTAGTCTACCAACGCGCTCTTAATGTAAGCATCAACCATACGCTCTGTTGCGACCACCGAGTCAATATGAGTACGCTCATAAGAATGACTAGACTCGATACCCGCGCCAAGGAGGGCGTGTTTGACCTCTGCCCCTGCGGACATGGCCGCTGAAGCATCCGAACCATAAAATGGATAGATGTCCAGCTTAAAAGGAATATCTTGCTCTTTCGCCAAGGTCACCAAATGTTGACGGAAGTCATAGTGATAAGGGCCTGAGGCATCCTTGACACAGATAGACACTGTGTACTCATCTGTTTGCTGGCCATCGCCCATAGCTCCCATATCAACAGCCAGATATTCGACTACCTGAGCAGGAATATTAGAGTTAGCCCCATGTCCCACTTCTTCAAAGACTGAAAAGGCAAAATGGGTTGTTACGGGCAATTCAATCTTCTCTTCCTTATAAATACGAAGGAGATTAAGCAAAATCGCTGCGCTAACTTTATCGTCCAAATGACGAGACTTGATAAAACCTATCTCTGTCACGACTGTTCGTGGGTCAAAGCTGATAAAATCACCGATCTCAATCCCCAAGGCACGAGTTTCTTTTTCACTAGTTACTTTGGCGTCCAAACGCACTTCCATATTGTCTTGCGTGCGTTCTGCAGTTCCTGCATCCTTGTAGACATGGCAAGAAGTTTGGTGGATGAGAATGCTTCCCGATACCTTTTGACCTGTGCTAGCTACATGAACGGTACAGTTTTCTCCTTCAATCATATTCCAAGGAAAACCACCAATACGGTCCAATTTGAGACGGCCGTCTGGTTTGACAGCACGGACAATAGCACCAAGCGTATCTACATGGGCAGTCACATAGCGTTGTTCCTCATCATTTTGACCTTTAATAGTTACATTAACACCGCCCTTGGCTGTGCGAACCGGCTGGTAACCAAAACCTTCTAAAGTTTTGACTAAATAGTCCGAAATCTCACGAGTGAAGCCTGTTGGCGATGCAATAGCTGTTAGTTCTTTGATATATTCTACTGTTTGATTCATTTCTTCACCTCTTTTGCTACCTATTATAACACATTTATCATCGGATAAAAAAAGAAAACCACTCCTGTAGACTTGACTACAAAAGTGATTTTAGTAATTATTCCATTTCAAAAACATCGCTTTCTTGCTTGTTTGGTAGAACCAATGAGAGCAAGATTCCAACGATGGCTGGCACCAACCATGGGAGTGAGGCCTTGGCAAAAGGAAGAACGCTAACAAGATTTGCAAAAAATTCAACCTTAAAGGAGCTTCCTAGTACGCTTGCAATGCCAATAGCTGTAACAACAGCAATTGTCAACTGCATACCTGGTTTTGAAAGAGCCACGAATTTGTTGACAATGACAATCATAACGATGGCAATGGTGATTGGGTACAAGATAACCAGTACAGGGATTGAGTACTTGATAATCGCATCAAGACCCAAATTGGCAATGACAAATCCAATCAAGGTAAAGGCTGTCGCATAAACCTTGTAGCTGATTTGTGGGAAACGCTCATTAAAGAACTCAGCTGTTGACACAATCAAACCAACAGTTGTTGTAAAGCAGGTTACGGTAACCATAGCTGCAAGGAAGAGTTGAGCTGTTGAGCCAAATATTTCTTGAGTGGCTTGTGACAAGATGTAAACACCTGGTGTTCCACCCTTCATAGCCTCAGCTGGTACTGGGAAATGATTTCCAAGGAATCCTAAACCAATGTAAAGAGCACTGAAGGCAAGGGCTACAACGATACCAACCACCCAAATAGTCGAAATGTATTCTTTCTTACTTGAAAATCCAAGTTGTTTCAAGGTTTGAACTGCGATTACGCTAAAGGCAACTGAAGCAAGGGCATCCAAGGTATTATAACCTTCTAGGAAACCTGTACCAAAGGCAGAAGCTTGATAAGCAGCTGAAGCAGCTTGAGGACTTGTTCCACCGTATTTGATAGCTCCTAAAACAACCAAGATAACGATCAAAATCGCAAAGACTGGCGTTAAAATACGTCCAATGCGGTCCAAGATTTTTGATGGATTGAGCGAAATTAGATAGGCTGCTGCAAAGTAAAGAACCGTAAAGACAATCAAACCAAGACCTTTATTTGCATCCGACAAAAGGGGGCTAATCCCTACTTCGTAAGCTGTTGTAGCAGTACGTGGGATAGCAAAGAATGGACCGATTGACAAGTAAAGAACTGAGAGGTAAAGAGTCGCAAACCAAGGCGCTATCTTTGTAGAAATCTCGTAGATATATCCTTTAGGATTTAGCGTTCCAATAATAAGAGTCAAGACGGCGATACCGACACCTGAAAAGACAAAACCTGCGATGGCAGGAAGAAAATGTTCTCCAGATAGAGCACCCAGAGAAGGCGGAAAAATCAAGTTCCCCGCACCAAAAAATATTCCAAACAGGAGTAAACCTGTTAGGGCACCTTTTTTAGCCATGAAAATCTCCTTCATATTTATAAAATACTGACTTAGTATATCATGAATAAGAGTATGAAAAAAGTATCACGAAGTAAATATTGAATGTTTTCAAGATTCTTAAAAATAAGAATTATCTAAAAATAATATTCTCCTACCTAAATCACACCAAGTAGGAGAAAATTCTTATGTTTAGAGTTCTTCAAAGGCAGTCATACCACCTTGGACATTGATAACCTCATAACTTTGTTCAGCTAGAAATTGGCAAGCACGCGCCGATCTCATTCCAGATTTGCAAATAACATAATGTAACTGGTTCTTATCCAACTGATCATAGGTATCAGCCAATTGACTAAGTGGTAGGTTGTGGGCACCTTCTAAATGAAGAGTTTCAAATTCGTCCACTTCTCTCACGTCCACTAGAGAAAGTTGGTCGTTTTGATAAAGCTGGTAAAATGCGTCAAAAGAAATTTCTTTCATTCTTTTTCTCCTAATACTCTTCGAAAATCTCTTCAAACCACGTCAGCGTTGCCTTGCCATAGGTATGGTTACTGACTT
>NZ_VMMV01000115.1:0-732 GCF_013277375.1 Streptococcus sp. 3613 | reverse complement strand
CATAAACACCTCGCTAGTTCGCCAAGTGGCTCAAACCACGTCGCTTCAATTCCTTGCGCACACGGTCTTTCCAGCGTTTATGTACCCATGAAAAGTCAACTGCTCCACGTTCCAGTAGGTTGATGTACATGTCGATTTTTGCTTGATCTAGTGTAATCTTACTCATTGCTGCTACCTCCATTGTCTTCACTAGGGCTCTCTTGGTTTGTCGTTTCAGAAATGTCATCTTCTTTCTCGCTTTCTTTCTTATCTTCTACCGCTGGGGTTGGTTGTGCTTCTTCAGCTTGGTTTTCTGTGTCCGTAACCTGAGGGGTGTCCTCGTCGGTCTCCTCCTGGTCAGACTCTCCTTGAGCTTCCAGCTCCTCCAATCGCGCTAAGATATCCTCAATATCCTGAGCATTCTGGAGATTGACCTTCTGCATGCCATCCATGAGCTGGTTGGCTCTCTCCAGCGCTTCCGTCGTCTTAGCCAGTTGTTCTTGGTTCTTGACAATGGCGCTTGTTGGGTCCAGTTCGGTGCGAACCAATTCCAAAACCGCTTGGATAAGGGCGTCCTCACTATCCTGTGTATGGTCACCTGGCAATTCGCACTGCTCATAAGAATAGCGCCCCTTGTTTTCCATCTTGATTGCGACAACTGTTACATTTTCCCCACCTTTCAAGTAGGGATTGATTGCTACTTCGTAATTCATTCCTTATTTCCTTTCATTTTAGCTTGCGTTTCGTCAAAAA
>NZ_VMMV01000114.1:0-741 GCF_013277375.1 Streptococcus sp. 3613 | reverse complement strand
CATAAACACCTCGCTAGTTTGCCAGATGGCTCAAACCACGTCGCTTCAATTCCTTGCGCACACGGTCTTTCCAGCGTTTATGTACCCATGAAAAGTCAACTGCTCCACGTTCCAGTAGGTTGATGTACATGTCGATTTTGGCTTGGTCTAGTGTAATCTTACTCATTGCTGCTACCTCCATTGTCTTCACTAGGGCTCTCTTGGTTTGTCGTTTCAGAAATGTCATCTTCTTTCTCGCTTTCTTTCTTATCTTCTACCGCTGGGGTTGGTTGTGCTTCTTCAGCTTGGTTTTCTGTGTCCGTAACCTGAGGGGTGTCCTCGTCGGTCTCCTCTTTCTCCCCCTGGTCAGGCTCTCCTTGAGCTTCCAGCTCTTCCAATCGCGCTAAGATATCCTCAATATCCTGAGCATTCTGGAGATTGACCTTCTGCATGCCATCCATGAGCTGATTGGCTCTCTCCAGCGCTTCCGTCGTTTTAGCCAATTGTTCTTGGTTTTTGACAATGGCACTAGTCGGGTCAAGTTCGGTGCGAACCAATTCCAAAACCGCTTGGATAAGGGCGTCCTCACTATCCTGTGTGTGGTCACCTGGCAATTCGCACTGCTCATAAGAATAGCGCCCCTTGTTTTCCATCTTGATTGCGACAACTGTTACATTTTCCCCACCTTTCAAGTAGGGATTGATTGCTACTTCGTAATTCATTCCTTATTTCCTTTCATTTTCGCTTGCGTTTCGTCAAAAA
>NZ_VMMV01000113.1:0-899 GCF_013277375.1 Streptococcus sp. 3613 | reverse complement strand
CCGACCTACCTGCTTGCATGTGGGTGGATTCCAAAACCTTCCTTCTCAAAAGCGCCCAACATCCAACAAGTTCAGCTTCTTCCAGTTGACGATAAGCATCTCGCGGTTCGCAGTTTACTAAGCTTGGCGTCGCCTTGCTACCAACCCTTGGACTGCTATCGCATAGGCAGAACTAGAGGACTAAAGTCCTAAGTTACTGCCGCAACATATCACAATGCACATATCCAGAATAATCTCCTAGGAATTCTTGTACTACTGAACCACTTCGACGCTGATCATGGTGGTACAGCGTGATTCCTTGCTTCTCAGCTTTCCCAGACAAAAAAGTCCAATAGTAGGTCAGATGGCTATCACTCTCTAGCACCCTATAAGAAGTTTCATCCGCATGAAGTAAGGGCTGAGTCAATAGTCTCTCTCGCAAGAGGTTATAGAGGGGCTCCAAATAGTATTGACTCGTCTTGATATGCCAATTAGAGATTTCCTTACGTGTGATTGGTAAACCCATCCTAGCCCAATCTTCTTCTTGGCGATAATTGGGGACCTTCAGATTAAACTTCTGATGGATGGTGTGAGCGATTATAGAAGCTGAGCCAAGGCTATGCGCCAAAGGGGCTTTAGGGATAGGAGCTTTCACGATTTTATCACTCGGATTTTTCTCACTGCATGCTTGGCATTTGTAAGAGTGTTGGATATGATCTATGCGTTTTAATTGCGCAGGAATAAAGACTAATTCTTGGCCTTGAAGACTCGCTCCAATCTCTTTTAGCTCTCCCTGACAGTCAGGGCAAATGCAATCCTCTAAGCGATGATGGAGTTCTTCTGAATCGAATTGGGCAAGAAGAGCTTGACGTTTCCCTTTAGCTTTCTTACGTTTATAGGTGATTTCTTCTCTTTCAACT
>NZ_VMMV01000112.1:0-514 GCF_013277375.1 Streptococcus sp. 3613 | reverse complement strand
CTTGCTTCTCAGCTTTCCCAGACAAAAAAGTCCAATAGTAGGTCAGATGGCTATCACTCTCTAGCACCCTATAAGAAGTTTCATCCGCATGAAGTAAGGGCTGAGTCAATAGTCTCTCTCGCAAGAGGTTATAGAGGGGCTCCAAATAGTATTGACTCGCCTTGATATGCCAATTAGAGATTTCCTTACGTGTGATTGGTAAACCCATCCTAGCCCAATCTTCTTCTTGGCGATAATTGGGGACCTTCAGATTAAACTTCTGATGGATGGTGTGAGCGATAATAGAAGCTGAGCCAAGGCTATGCGCCAAAGGGGCTTTAGGAATAGGAGCTTTCACAATTTTATCACTCGGATTTTTCTCACTGCATGCTTGGCATTTGTAAGAGTGTTGGATATGATCTATGCGTTTTAATTGCGCAGGAATAAAGACTAATTCTTGGCCTTGAAGACTCGCTCCAATCTCTTTTAGCTCTCCCTGACAGTCAGGGCAAATGCAATCCTCTAAGCGATGATG
>NZ_VMMV01000111.1:0-3756 GCF_013277375.1 Streptococcus sp. 3613 | reverse complement strand
TTTTTCACTTATGGTATAATAAGCATTGTATTTATTGTATATGAATCTGGAGAAAAAATCAAAGATATTTTTGAAGGATAATATGAGAATAAGGGAGAATATATGACCTTAGAATGGGAAGAATTTCTAGATCCTTACATTCAAGCTGTTGGTGAGTTAAAGATTAAACTTCGTGGCATTCGTAAGCAATATCGTAAGCAAAATAAGCATTCTCCGATTGAATTTGTGACCGGTCGAGTCAAGCCAATTGAGAGTATAAAAGAAAAAATGGCCCGTCGTGGTATTACTTATGCGACCTTGGAGCACGATTTGCAGGATATTGCTGGTTTGCGTGTGATGGTCCAGTTTGTAGATGACGTTAAGGAAGTAGTGGAGATTTTGCACAAGCGTCAGGACATGCGAATCATACAGGAGCGAGATTACATTACTCATCGAAAAGCATCAGGCTATCGTTCCTATCATTTGGTAGTAGAATATATGGTTGATACCATCAATGGAGCCAAGACTATTTTGGCAGAAATTCAAATACGTACCTTGGCCATGAATTTCTGGGCAACGATAGAACATTCTCTCAACTACAAGTACCAAGGGGATTTCCCAGAGGAGATTAAGAAGCGACTGGAAATTACAGCTAGAATCGCCCATCAGTTGGATGAAGAAATGGGTGAAATTCGTGATGATATCCAAGAAGCCCAGGCACTTTTTGATCCTTTGAGTAGAAAATTAAATGACGGTGTAGGAAACAGTGACGATACAGATGAAGAATACAGGTAAACGAATTGACCTGATAGCCAATAGAAAACCGCAGAGTCAAAGGGTTTTGTATGAATTGCGAGATCGTTTGAAAAGAAATCAGTTTATACTCAATGATAGCAGTCCGGACATTGTCATTTCCATTGGTGGAGATGGCATGCTCTTATCGGCCTTTCATAAGTATGAAGACCAACTTGATAAGGTACGCTTTATCGGTCTTCATACAGGACATCTGGGCTTTTATACCGATTATCGTGATTTTGAGTTGGATAAGTTAATGACCAATTTGCAGCTAGATACCGGAGCAAGGGTTTCTTACCCTGTTCTAAATGTGAAGGTTTTTCTTGGAAATGGAGAGGTCAAGATTTTTCGTGCCCTCAATGAAGCCAGCATCCGCAGGTCTGATCGAACCATGGTGGCAGATATTGTCATCAATGGTGTTCCCTTTGAACGTTTTCGTGGAGACGGGCTAACAGTTTCAACACCGACTGGTAGTACGGCTTATAACAAGTCTCTTGGCGGTGCTGTTTTACACCCTACCATTGAAGCTTTGCAATTAACGGAAATTGCCAGCCTCAATAATCGTGTCTATCGAACGCTGGGCTCTTCCATTATCGTTCCTAAGAAGGATAAGATTGAACTCATTCCAACGAGAAATGATTACCATACCATTTCGGTTGACAATAGCGTTTATTCTTTCCGTAATATTGAGCGTATTGAGTATCAAATCGATCATCATAAGATTCACTTTGTCGCGACTCCTAGCCATACTAGTTTCTGGAACCGTGTTAAGGATGCCTTTATCGGCGAGGTGGACGAATGAGGTTTGAATTTATCGCAGATGAGCATGTCAAGGTTAAGACCTTCTTAAAAAAGCACGAGGTTTCTAAGGGGCTTCTGGCCAAGATTAAGTTTCGAGGTGGGGCTATTCTGGTCAATGACCAACCACAAAATGCAACCTATCTATTGGATCTTGGGGACCGCGTTACTATCGATATTCCCGCTGAGGAAGGCTTTGAAACCTTGGAAGCTATCGAGCGCCCACTGGATATTCTCTATGAGGATGACCACTTTCTAGTCTTGAATAAACCCTATGGAGTTGCCTCTATTCCTAGTGTTAACCACTCCAATACTATTGCCAATTTTATCAAGGGTTACTACGTCAAGCAAAATTACGAAAATCAGCAAGTTCACATTGTGACCAGGCTTGATAGGGATACTTCTGGCTCGATGCTCTTTGCCAAGCACGGCTATGCCCATGCACGATTGGACAAGCAGTTGCAGAAGAAGTCCATTGAAAAACGCTACTTTGCTTTGGTTAAAGGTGATGGACACTTGGAGTCAGAGGGGGAAATTATTGCCCCGATTGCGCGTGATGAAGACTCCATTATTACCAGACGGGTGGCTAAAGGTGGAAAATATGCCCATACTTCCTACAAGATTGTAGCTTCTTATGGAAATATCCACTTGGTCGACATTCGGCTGCACACTGGTCGAACCCACCAAATTCGAGTCCACTTTTCTCATATTGGTTTTCCTTTGTTGGGCGATGATTTGTACGGTGGTAGTCTGGACGACGGCATCCAACGTCAGGCCCTGAATTGCCATTACCTATCCTTTTATCATCCATTTTTAGAGCAAGATTTGCAGTTAGAAAGTCCCTTGCCGGATGATTTCAGCAACCTTATTATCCAGTTATCAACTAATACTCTATAAAAACTGTTTCAGAGTATAATTATTATCTTAAAGGAGAAAACTCATGGAAGTTTTTGAAAGTCTCAAAGCCAACCTTGTTGGTAAAAATGCTCGTATCGTTCTCCCTGAAGGGGAAGAGCCACGTATTCTTCAAGCGACTAAACGTTTGGTAAAAGAAACAGAAGTGATTCCTGTTTTGTTAGGAAATCCTGAAAAAATTAAAATTTATCTTGAAATTGAAGGGATCATGGATGGTTATGAAGTCATTGACCCTCAACATTATCCTCAATTTGAAGAAATGGTTGCTGCCTTGGTGGAGCGTCGCAAGGGCAAAATGTCTGAAGAAGATGCACGCAAGGTTTTGGTTGAAGATGTAAACTACTTTGGTGTTATGTTGGTTTACTTGGGCTTGGTTGATGGAATGGTGTCAGGTGCGATTCATTCAACTGCTTCAACAGTTCGTCCAGCCCTACAAATCATTAAAACTCGTCCAAATGTAACTCGTACTTCAGGTGCCTTCCTCATGGTTCGTGGCTCTGAACGTTACCTATTTGGAGACTGTGCTATCAACATCAATCCAGATGCAGAAGCTTTGGCTGAAATTGCCATCAACTCAGCAATCACAGCTAAGATGTTTGGAATCGAGCCTAAAATTGCTATGCTAAGCTATTCTACTAAAGGTTCAGGTTTTGGTGAAAGCGTTGATAAGGTCGTTGAAGCAACTAAAATTGCTCACGACTTGCGCCCTGACCTTGAAATCGATGGTGAGTTGCAATTTGATGCAGCCTTTGTTCCTGAAACTGCAGCTTTGAAAGCTCCTGGAAGTACGGTAGCTGGTCAAGCAAATGTCTTCATCTTCCCAGGTATCGAGGCAGGAAATATCGGATACAAGATGGCTGAACGTCTTGGTGGCTTTGCGGCAGTAGGTCCTGTTTTGCAAGGTTTGAACAAGCCTGTTAACGACCTCTCTCGTGGATGTAATGCAGATGATGTTTACAAGTTAACCCTTATCACAGCAGCTCAAGCAGTTCATCAATAGTGAAAACTATAAAGCGATATACTATGCTATACTGTAGTTATGAAACTATGTACGAAAAGCACTGCCATTAACTCCTGAGAACTAAATTACTGATTGGTGTCAAAAAGGACAACTTCCAAGCGATGATATCCTGTCTATATACGACCTATAGAAATCTGTAATATACATGTCCGTAAAACGATAAATTTCCTTTTAAATGAGTATGAAAAGAGAATTTTTCATGAGAAAACGCATAATATTGAGTGCATTTTGTACTGACCCCCAAAAGT
>NZ_VMMV01000110.1:0-984 GCF_013277375.1 Streptococcus sp. 3613 | reverse complement strand
CTCTTATTATGGGAAGATACCTATGAATTGGGTACAGACAACATTAAATTATATAGGAATAATTAGTACTGGTAACACGCCATCTAAAAATAGCCCTGAAAACTACGGCGGCGAAATACCATTCTATAAACCTGCTGATTTATTACAAGGAGAACTATACAATGCAACTGAATATTTATCGGTTCTAGGAAATACAAAATCCAGAAAAATAAAAGCAGGTTCTATTTTAATAAATGGTATTGGAAATATTGGAATTGCTGGGATTGTTCGTGTTGATGGAGCGTTCAATCAACAAATGCATGGCATAGAAGTATTTAATTTTGTCAACTCAAAATTTTTACTTTTAGCTATACAGTCTGATTTTATGCAAAAACAATTCAAGAACAATACATCATCTACCACTATTCCTATATTAAACAAAACTAGATTTTCTCAAACTATAATTAATTTTCCAGGTATACGTACACAAAAATTAATAATTACTAAAGCTGAGAAACTTTTTGAAAAAGTAAATCAATTTTAGCGACAATTCTCTTTTGTTCTAAAACTGAAGGAATACCTATTATTTTAGATTTTAGATACGAATAATGTCGAGCATAGCCCCTGTTCCTAACAAATAATAGCGTATAGTCTAAGTGGTATTTTAAAAATTTTGCAGATAAGCAAATTGGAGACAGAATTTTTACTCCGTCTGCACCAACAACAAAAGGGAAGTCTATAATCTTAAGATTTCTTGTATGGTCACCAAATATTACAACGTTTGTTTTATAGTCTAGAATCTTAGAAAAATTATTAGAAAATCCTTCAACTAATATTTTAGATTGACTAACTACTGGAATCTTGCCCTCTTTTACAATTTCAGACTGTTTTATTTGATAAGGCTTAGCTGAAATAGTTGTTACAATTTTTTCTAAAGGAGCTAGCAACCAAGTTGATCTTCTTGGAAAATCTATTTCAATTTTAATGTTATTCAGATAATAAGAG
>NZ_VMMV01000011.1:0-1909 GCF_013277375.1 Streptococcus sp. 3613 | reverse complement strand
TTATCTACAACCTCAAAAACATATTTTGAGCTGACTTCGTCAGTTCTATCTGCAACCTCAAGACAGTGTTTTGAGCTGACTTCGTCAGTTCTATCTGCAACCTCAAGACAGTGTTTTGAGCTAACTTCGTCAGTCTTATCTACAACCTCAAGACAGTGTTTTGAGCAGCCTGCAGCTAGCTTCCTAGTTTGCTCTTTGATTTTCATTGAGTATTAGTTCAATATCTGAAAAAAAGAACCTTGCAAAGCAAGATTCTTTTAGTGTCTGACTTAAATAATTGTTCTTCTGGGAACTAAATCGAATTAAGCTTCGATTTCTGTAACCATACCTGAACCAACAGTACGTCCACCCTCACGGATAGAGAATGTAGTACCTTGTTCTACGGCGATTGGGTGGATCAACTCAACGTCGATTGTCACGTTATCACCAGGCATTACCATTTCAGTACCTGCTGGAAGTTCGATTGAACCTGTAACGTCAGTAGTACGGAAGTAGAATTGTGGACGGTAGTTGTTGAAGAATGGAGTGTGACGTCCACCTTCTTCTTTAGTAAGGATGTAGACTTCACCTTTGAATTTAGTGTGTGGGTTGATTGAACCTGGTTTAGCGATAACTTGTCCACGTTCGATTTCATCACGTTGAACACCACGAAGAAGGACACCTACGTTATCTCCGGCAAGACCTTCGTCAAGTTGTTTACGGAACATTTCAACACCAGTAACAACTGCTTTTTGAGTTTCTTCTTTGATACCAACGATTTCGATTTCGTCGTTGACTTTAACGATACCACGGTCGATACGTCCTGAAGCAACTGTACCACGTCCAGTGATTGAGAATACGTCCTCGACTGGAAGAAGCAATGGTTTGTCAGTGTCACGTTCTGGTTCTGGGATGTACTCATCAACTGTGTTCATCAATTCCATAACGATGTCTTCGTATTTAGAGTCACCTTCAAGAGCTTTAAGAGCTGAACCTTGGATAACTGGAAGATCGTCACCTGGGAAGTCGTATTCTGACAATAGGTCACGGATTTCCATTTCAACCAATTCAAGCAATTCTTCGTCGTCAACCAAGTCAACTTTGTTCATGAAGACGATAAGGTATTTAACACCAACCTGACGTGAAAGAAGGATGTGCTCACGAGTTTGTGGCATTGGTCCGTCAGTTGAAGCTACTACAAGGATAGCTCCGTCCATTTGAGCGGCACCAGTGATCATGTTTTTAACGTAGTCCGCGTGTCCTGGAGCGTCGATGTGAGCGTAGTGACGTTTTTCAGTTTCGTACTCAACGTGCGCAGTGTTGATTGTGATACCGCGTTCGCGTTCTTCTGGAGCAGCATCGATAGACGCATAGTCTTTAGGTTGGTTAACTGATGAAGGCAAGCGACGTGCCAAAACAGTTGTGATAGCTGCAGTTAGGGTAGTTTTTCCGTGGTCAACGTGTCCGATAGTACCAATGTTAACGTGTGGTTTACTACGATCGTATTTTTCTTTTGCCATTTGAGTAAAAGCCTCCAATAAAATATATTTTATAGATAGACAGTAGGCAATACAGTCTAACTTTCCTTACTATTTTATCAAATTTCAGCTAAATTGCAAGTGTTTTACAACGTTTTTGTGAATTATTCTTGGTAAAAATTTAACTGAAAGTTCTATAATGAAGTTAGCCACCCAGCCCTCCTAAAAATTAGATGGTTCAACTAGCTGATAGCTAGTACTCGATTTCATTTGATAAGAGGCTTGATGCTGTTAGGCTGACAAGCCAAGGCTAAGATTAGCCTTGGTTTAGCTGACAAAACTGCTTCAAGGGTTCCTCTTGTCAAATGAAAGCTCTTCTAGGCATAAGAAAACACCTCTGTGTTATACTTGTTGTTCAACCACAAACACAAGAAAAAACCATTATACTACAA
>NZ_VMMV01000109.1:0-9364 GCF_013277375.1 Streptococcus sp. 3613 | reverse complement strand
TCCAAACGAGGAAACTCTCGTAAACAAAGAGGTTTTAGAGGCTTATTTACCATGGACTAAAGTTGTACAAGAAAAGTGCAAATAAGAAATCTCCAGATTAGGAACTATCCGTGAGTTCTCTAGTCTGGAGATTTTTCAATATACTTCGTTATTGGGCGGTTACGGATATTTTAATGCCACAACCTATTGTTCCTGTAGAGATTCCACAATCTCGACATTTTGATTCTAAAAAGAGAAATGATATGCTGCTTAAAGTTCGTAATTATCGCCAAGAAGAAGATTGGGCTAAGATGGGTTTACCAATCACACGTAAGGAAATCTCTAATTGGCATATCAAGACGAGTCAATACTATTTAGAGTCCCTTTATAAGCTTTTACGAGAAAAGTTGTTAGAACACGCTCTTCTTCATGCGGATGAAACCTCTTATCGGGTCTTAGAAAGTGATAGCCATCTGACCTACTATTGGACTTTTTTGTCTGGAAAATCAGAGAAACAAGGGATTAGGCTTTACCACCATGATCAGCGTCGAAGTGGTTCAGTAGTACAAGAATTCCTAGGAGATTATTCTGGCTATGTGCATTGTGATATGTTGCGGCAGTAACTTAGGACTTTAGTCCTCTAGTTCTGCCTATGCGATAGCAGTCCAAGGTTTAGGAGCAAGGCGACGCTAAGCTTGGTAAACTGCGAACCGCTAGAAGCTTATCATCAACTGGAAGAAGCTGAACTTGTTGGATGTTGGGCGCATGTGAGAAGGAAATTTTTTGAAGCCACTCCCAAACGAGGCAACTCTCGTAAACAAAGAGGTTTTAGAGGCTTATTTACCATGGAATAAAGTTGTACAAGAAAAGTGCAAATAAGAAATCTCCAGATTAGGAACTATCCGTAAGTTCTCTAGTCTGGAGATTTTTCAATATACTTCGTTATTGGACGGTTACTTTTCTTCTGAAAATACTAGCTAGCATCAGTTGTCCTAAAATTTAGTGTCAGTGCGTCATAACAAGGTATCTATCATTAGGCTAATAGAGATAAAATAAACAATTGATTTAGAACATTTGTTTGATAGTGGTGATAAAGTTTTAAATCTGCTACATAATTTGTGGAGTTTTTTCTATAATTAGGAGTTTAACCTAATCTACAAATAGGAGTATACTAATAATGTAATCGTTATCAAAAGTCTAAAAAAGAATTTTTAGATGGATATCAAAATAAAAAGGGAGGAAATTATGAATAAGTTTTCAAAAACCTTGAGAGATAACTGGATCTTTCTCTTGATGGTTTTGCCAGGGGCACTCTGGTTGATTCTATTCTTCTACATTCCAGTATTTGGGAACGTGGTTGCCTTCAAAGACTACCACATGACCAGTAATGGTTTCATAGATAGTATCATAAATAGTAAATGGGTCGGACTCGATAATTTCAGATTCTTATTTAGTTCAAGAGACGCCTTTATTATCACACGAAATACGGTCCTCTACAATCTTGGCTTTATCTTTCTAGGTTTAGTTGTATCTGTAGGGATTGCCATTATCCTCAGTGAACTCCGTTCCAAGAGAATGGTGAAGATTTTCCAAACTTCTATGTTGTTCCCTTACTTCTTGTCTTGGGTTATCATCAGTTTCTTTACAGATGCCTTCCTAAATATTGATAAAGGGGTGTTCAACCATTTATTGGAAAGTCTTGGTCTAAAAGAAGTCAACTTCTACGCTGATTTGGGAATTTGGCCCTATCTCCTACTTTTCCTAGGTATTTGGAAAGGTTTTGGATATAGCAGTGTCATGTACTATGCGACGATTATGGGAATTGATCCAACCTACTACGAAGCAGCGACAGTAGACGGAGCTAGCAAATGGCAACGGATTCGCAATGTAACCATTCCGCAGTTGACACCATTGGTAACCGTATTGACCATCCTTGCAGTTGGAAATATCTTCCGTGCAGACTTCGGTCTTTTCTACCAAATCCCTCACAATGCTGGTCAGCTTTATAACGTAACCAACGTCTTGGACGTATATGTATATAATGGTTTGACTCAGACAGCGGACATCGGGATGGCTTCAGCAGCAGGTCTCTACCAATCAGTAGTCGGATTGATTCTGGTGGTTCTATCAAACTTACTTGCAAGACGAGTTGATCCAAACTCAGCTTTGTTCTAGAAAGGAGGAGAATATGGCAGAAAAGAAAATTAAAAAAGAAAAAATTGATAATGTCGGCATTCACTCCTTCAGTAAGAAAGCAGATATCTTCTTCAGTATCATTTCGGGTTTGATTGCCCTCTCTTGTATCCTACCCTTCGTATTCGTTATCATTATTTCAGTGACGGACGAGAAAAGCCTCCTCCAATACGGCTACAGCTTCTTCCCATCCCAATTTGGATTAGACGGTTTTGAGTTCTTGGCACAGTTTAAGGATAAAATCTTACAAGCCCTCTTCATTTCTGTCTTTGTAACCGTAGTTGGGACATTTACAAATGTCTTTATCACAACAACCTATGCCTACGCTATCTCACGGACAACATTTAAGTATCGCAGATTTTTTACCATCTTCGTCCTTCTCAGTATGTTGTTCAACGCTGGTTTGGTACCAGGTTATATCATGGTGACCCGTGTGCTTCAGCTTGGGGATACTGTTTGGGCCTTGATTGTTCCAATGCTTCTCTCACCATTTAACATCATCTTGATGCGTTCCTTCTTCAAGAAGACCATTCCAGAAGCCATTCTCGAATCGGCTCGTATCGATGGTGCCAGTGAGGCTCGGATTTTCTTCCAAATCTGTTTGCCATTGTCACTACCAGGTATCGCAACCATCACGCTTTTGACAGCACTTGGTTTCTGGAATGACTGGTTCAACGCCCTTCTTTACATCAAGAGTGACAACTTGTATCCATTGCAATATTTGCTTATGCAAATCCAGCAAAATATGGACTACATCGCCAAAGCGGTCGGCTTGACTGGTCAACTGGGAGTTGCTCTACCGAAAGAAACGGGACGTATGGCCATGGTTGTGGTTGCAACCCTTCCAATCGCGATTTTGTATCCATTCTTCCAACGCTACTTTGTAAAAGGTTTAACTATCGGTGGTGTGAAAGAATAGTGCTTATTGAGGAAAAACATTTCTCAGTTCCCAACTTCCCTTGCGTGAAGTTAACATCATTACATTGTTTATAAGTTTAAAAATAAAAAAAGGAGTTTTTATCATGAAAAACTGGAAAAAATATGCTTTTGCATCTGCTAGTGTAGTCGCTTTGGCTGCAGGTCTTGCTGCTTGTGGAAACTTGACAGGTAACAGCAAAAAAGCTGCTGATTCAGGTGACAAACCTATTATCAAAATGTACCAAATCGGTGACAAACCAGACAACTTGGATGAGTTGCTAGAAAATGCCAACAAAATCATCGAAGAAAAAGTTGGTGCCAAATTGGATATCCAATACCTTGGCTGGGGTGACTATGGTAAGAAAATGTCAGTTATCACATCATCTGGTGAAAACTATGATATTGCCTTTGCAGATAACTATATTGTAAATGCTCAAAAAGGTGCTTACGCTGACTTGACAGAATTGTACAAAAAAGAAGGTAAAGACCTTTACAAGGCACTTGACCCAGCTTACATCAAGGGTAATACTGTAAATGGTAAGATTTACGCTGTTCCAGTTGCAGCCAACGTTGCATCATCTCAAAACTTTGCCTTCAACGGAACTCTCCTTGCTAAATATGGTATCGATATTTCAGGTGTTACTTCTTACGAAACTCTTGAGCCAGTCTTGAAACAAATTAAAGAAAAAGCTCCAGACGTAGTACCATTTGCTATTGGTAAAGTTTTCATCCCATCTGATAACTTTGACTACCCAGTAGCAAACGGTCTTCCATTCGTTATCGACCTTGAAGGCGATACTACTAAAGTTGTAAACCGTTACGAAGTGCCTCGTTTCAAAGAACACTTGAAGACTCTTCACAAATTCTATGAAGCTGGCTACATTCCAAAAGACGTCGCAACAAGCGATACTTCCTTTGACCTTCAACAAGATACTTGGTTCGTTCGTGAAGAAACAGTAGGACCAGCTGACTACGGTAACAGCTTGCTTTCACGTGTTGCCAACAAAGATATCCAAATCAAACCAATTACTAACTTCATCAAGAAAAACCAAACAACACAAGTTGCTAACTTTGTCATCTCAAACAACTCTAAGAACAAAGAAAAATCAATGGAAATCTTGAACCTCTTGAATACGAATCCAGAACTCTTGAACGGTCTTGTTTACGGTCCAGAAGGCAAGAACTGGGAAAAAATTGAAGGTAAAGAAAACCGTGTTCGCGTTCTTGATGGCTACAAAGGAAACACTCACATGGGTGGATGGAACACTGGTAACAACTGGATCCTTTACATCAACGAAAACGTTACAGACCAACAAATCGAAAATTCTAAGAAAGAATTGGCAGAAGCTAAAGAATCTCCAGCGCTTGGATTTATCTTCAATACTGACAATGTGAAATCTGAAATCTCAGCTATTGCTAACACAATGCAACAATTTGATACAGCTATCAACACTGGTACTGTAGACCCAGATAAAGCGATTCCAGAATTGATGGAAAAATTGAAATCTGAAGGTGCCTACGAAAAAGTATTGAACGAAATGCAAAAACAATACGATGAATTCTTGAAAAACAAAAAATAATCAGCTAAATTGATTTCGTGTATTCATTCCTAACTCCTAAAATAAGAATCACTGCTTTCTTCAGGCTTATCTGGGGAAGGCAGTGATTTTTTGAATGAAAAATAAACCAACTAATATGATTCAGGTATAGTTGGTCTTTTTGTATAAAATTGCTATTTTATGAGGAGTGTTGTCTCTGTAATAAATCATTCTTATCCCAAGTATAGAACTTCATCACAGAGACATTCGATATCTTGCTCTATATGAGAAGCTAGAATAATAAGTTTCCCCTTTTCTTTTAGGTGGAGTAATTTTTCACGAATTTTTTGAACAGATTGCTTATCAAGTCCGTTCATTGGTTCATCTAAGAGTAATATATCTGGATTTTCCATAAAAGCCTGTGCTAGAGCTAATTTTTGTTTCATTCCTAAAGAGTAGTGTTTTACTTTTTTAGAAGAACTAGGATTGAGTCCTACATCTATCATACTCTGAATGATTTCTTTCTCTCCTATTTTATTTTTGATTAGAGCTAGTTGATGTAAGTTATCAAAACCAGAATAACCTTCCAGAAATCCTGGAGTCTCAATAATAACACCTACACTTGGTAAGAAGGGAAAATCTATTCCAAGTATGTTTCCATCTAATTCGATTTTTCCTTCAGTTATACCTTCTAATCCCGCTAAACACTTGAGTAAAACTGTTTTTCCTGAACCGTTATATCCAACAATTCCGTATATATTTCCACTGGAAAATTCAAAGGAAAGGTCTTCAAAAATTACATTGTGTTTATAGTTTTTACGAATAGATTTTAAATGTAAGTCTGTCATATCTATTGTCTCCTTATTTTTTTCATAACAACTAGGATTATGGTGAGCAAAAGGTATAAAAGTAGGATACGAGTAATTATTTCTGGTAGGGATAGTAAGCCAGAATGGGCTTCGTATTTAATATAATGGAAGTCTAGCCAAGTTAAAGGAGATAAAAATTTAATCCAGAAACGTGAAGCTTCTGTAATAAATAATTCTACAATAACTAATCCACAGGCTAAGGTATTTCCTAAATTAGAATAATGACTATTGAAAACGAAAATCACTCCCCCAATCAATATGAACATAAGGAATAGCAATAAGAATATTTGAAAAAAAGCTCCATAGGGAGAATAATATTGCAGTATAATTGAGCGTAGATGCGTCATGCTATCAACACCTTCCGGAAATGAAATACGTCCTTGAGCTAAGGAGGGTAGGAGACGTCCCCAATGATTTGAAAAGTGTAGTGTAGGAAGAAAAGTGATTAGAATGCTGATGATTTGGTAAATCGAAGCGATTAAGCTCGCTATAATCAGATAAATAAACTGGGAGAGCATCCACTTTTTCTGTCCGATTTTTAAGATTAACCAAAACTGGAAAGTATCTTTTAAAGGAAGATTGCTAAATAGTAGTATGACAGATAAAATAGAAATTGCAGTGAACCATTGACTCGTGAAGAGAACAGTTACAATGCTGACAGGATAAGTTTCTTTGAAGTGATTAGCTAAATTAGAAAAAGGTAGCATTAAAATCAAAGTATAGAGGTGAAAGAAAATTAAGATAGGCAACAATCGTTTAAAGGTGAATTGTTGTTTTAAGAGAATAGTTACTACACGTATAATCTCCATAAGATTACTCCTTATCATAAAAATGCCAATGTTTTTTAAGAGCTAGTCGAATGATCTCTATTGACAAAAGTGCCCATAGAGTTAAGAAAATATAAGGATAAAGCAACGAAAAAATATTTCGAAAGTTTTCGTCACCTACTTGAAAATATGCTAGCCCTTCTCGTAAATAATCATCTGTCGTTAAGACGATATGTGGTAGAGTAAAAAAAGGGAGAACTCTCTCTAAACCAAATGTTGTGAGGACAAACCAGGCTGTACTTGGAAGAAGATAGACCATTAACACATTAGGGTAAAAAACGGAAAGAACTCCACCTAATAGAGTAAAGAATGCAAAATAGAGTCCAATTAGACTAATGAGAAGGAAGTAGAAAAGGAATATAAATCCTTGATTTAACAACCACTGATTGCTAAAAGTAGATGAGTAGTGAGAATTAGTGAGGGGAAAATAAAAGGAGAGGAGAATTAAAAAACAGAATCCTAAGGTCAGTCCTACAAAATAAGAACGGAAAATTAACCGTTTGACGAAGGAAGAAGCGTATTGTCGCAGAGACATACGACTAAGTAAAAAAGGAAGTCTATTTTGATGGTAGTCTTGTGAAAAGTCTGTTACTACAGTGGAAGCTGCTGTTAAGATATATAATGACATTGCTAGATTTCTAGAGAAGGAGAGCATGAAATAATCAGGGACTGCAAGTGAATTTCTTCCGTCTAATTTTATTGTTAGATCTGTATAGGACATCATCAATGCAACTACTAAGGAAAAGAGTAGTCCAATCCAAATCCTCCAATCTTTTAGCGTATATTTAAAGGGGAGAAGTAGTTTCATCTAACTTACCTCTTTCCAGTTTGTGGGATCGATAACTGCTTTATCTATACGATCTTTTTCTTTGATTGTAAAGATTAGGAAGGGACGATAGAGATTTCCTCCATAGAGTTCTTTTTCTTGAGTGGGAATAGGTATATACTCAATTGTAAATGACTCAATATAAATTGGACTGTCCAAAATCAAATTTTCGTATTTTTCTTTTAAGACGTCTAATCCTTTTTGGACAGAAAGAGTCGCCATTTTATCTATTTTTTGAGTCGGTAAGATAACACCAGATAAATCAATTCCTTGAATCCCTGCTTGGGTGATGATAAAGTTTAGGTCAGGACCATGAATAAAACTAATCTCTCCGGATGAACCTAGCTGAGTTTCGCCATCAATAACTCTTTTACTAGAAAGTTTTGGAAAAACAGTAACATAGCACATATCAGTCAGATTGTTTTTGTCTATCTTTGTTCCTTTTAATTCTTTGGCATTTCTTTCGTAGGTTGGGAGATACTCAAGGAGTGTTTCTTTTGAGATAGCGTAGATGAGATAATCATAATCGTCAAATCCTAATTGGAGGGTATTTAGAAATTGCTTAACTTTGTTAACACCATCTTCTTTTGAAAATGGAAGTTCTTCTTTAAAGTCGGTTAGATTTAGATTATTTTCAATAGCGTCTAATCGTAGGTTGTGGAAAACACTTGATAGATCTGATATTTGATCAGATGTTAAATGAATCCATGATCCAGTTTTATTGACGGTAATATCTGCTCTGGTCTTTCCTTTTTGGAGTCTGGTTAAAGGATTCTTATCGGCAATAATTTCACTAATTTCACTATCGCTTCCCATAAAATTTTGGATAGCTGTTACCAATGTTTCTTTGTCTCCTTTTTTTGAGTCCCAAAAAGGCAATTCTTCTTTATAGGAGGTATCTATCTGGTCTGATAGATAGATTTGCTCTGTTATCTCTTTATAACCTTCTTTTATGGGAAGATTTTCCTTATTTATCTCAGTTGTTTGCTTTTGGCTATATTGACAAGCTGTTAAAAAGATAAAGGGAAGAATAAGTAGAAATAATAGGTATTTTTTCATAGTAAAAAGCTCCTTTAAAAAAGGAGCAGAGACATGATACTTTTTAGATGATGCCTCTACTCTTAGAAGGGGGCGTTAGGCTAGTGAGCGCTCACATGATAAACTAGCGAATAACCCAATGTTTGTTACTTTTTGTTTTGAGACGAATTAAGGGTCAAAACGTCCTGTTATATTCGAATTGAGCCAACCATATTTAGAGGCGTTGAGATAATAATAGCGTCCAATTGTTCCATAACCATTGTTATAGCGAAGATTATAGCGACCATTTGAATCAGCTATTTTCATCTCAGTTGCAGGCTCATCCTCAGCAGCAGTCCAAGCGCGAATTCTGACCTTTTTTCCCCAACCAAGACCACCTGTGATATTAGCAACAGCAGGGGAGCCGTCTGTTTTTTCAGTTTTTCGGCTACTAACGGAATAGTCTTCGCGTGTAACATGAAGATTGAAATACACCATCTTAGCAGAAACAGTCTGACTAGCTAAGGGGAGTAAGCAAGCGACTCCCAGTCCTAATGCGATGCATTTTTTCAAATTTGTCATCACAATACCTCCTTTGTATTTTAGTGAAACCGATTTCATTTATATTGTACTACTTTTTTTTTATAATGTCAACCGCAAAATAAAGTATTTGTGATTGTGTGTAATTCGAATGTGATAATGTCTTTATAAAATAAGTTATTAGATTTACATATCTCATAAAATATGGTTAAATTATTATATTGAATTTAGAATAGTACAGCATCTCTTCTAAAATATTGTTATAAATTGATTTGGATTCCAAAATTAAATTGCTCGATTCTTATTTCATTTTATTATATTTGACCCAGATAAAGCGATTCCAGAATTGATGGAAAAATTGAAATCTGAAGGTGCCTACGAAAAAGTATTGAACGAAATGCAAAAACAATACGATGAATTCTTGAAAAACAAAAAATAATCAGCTAAATTGATTTCGTGTATTCATTCCTAACTCCTAAAATAAGAATCACTGCTTTCCTCAGGCTTATCTGGGGGAGGCAGTGGTTTTTTGGGCACAAGGATATAGATATTCCTGTTTTTTCTTATCCTTATTTTAATACTCAATGAAAATCAAAGAGTAAACTAGGAAGCTAGCCGCAGGCTGCTCAAAACACAGTTTTGAGGTTGTGGATAGAA
>NZ_VMMV01000108.1:0-730 GCF_013277375.1 Streptococcus sp. 3613 | reverse complement strand
GAACACAAGGGAAATTATGGTTATCGTCGGATTCATTTAGAACTAAGAAATCGTGGTTATCTGGTAAATCATAAAAGAGTTCAACGCTTGATGAAAGTACTCAATTTACAAGCTAAAATGCGACAGAAACGAAAATATTCTTCTCATAAAGGAGACGTTGGCAAAAAGGCAGAGAATCTCATTCAACGTCAATTTGAAGGCTCTAAAACAATGGAAAAGTGCTACACAGATGTGACAGAATTTGCCATTCCAGCAAGTACTCAAAAGCTTTACTTATCACCAGTTTTAGATGGCTTTAATAGTGAAATTATCGCCTATAATCTTTCAACTTCACCCAACTTAGAACAAGTACAAACAATGTTGGAACAGGCATTCACAGAGAAGCACTACGAGAATACGATTCTCCATAGTGATCAAGGCTGGCAATATCAACACGATTCTTATCATCGGTTCCTAGAGAGTAAGGGAGTTCAAGCATCCATGTCACGCAAGGGCAACAGCCCAGACAACGGCATGATGGAATCTTTCTTTGGGATTCTGAAATCGGAAATGTTTTACGGTTATGAGAAGTCGTTTCAGTCGCTTAAGCAATTGGAACAAGCTATTGTAGACTATATTGATTACTACAACAATAAACGAATTAAGGTAAAACTAAAAGGACTTAGTCCTGTGCAGTACAGAACTAAATCCTTTGGATAAATTAATTGTCTAACTTTTGGGGGTCAGTACA
>NZ_VMMV01000107.1:1130-8369 GCF_013277375.1 Streptococcus sp. 3613 | reverse complement strand
AAACTAAATGATTATATAATTGAAATAAGAAGAAAATCATTATCAGAAAATTATAGGAGGTAGTAAAATTGACTTGCTTAATCAGTGTTATTTTATTACATCAAGGAGATAAAAATAGTTTATTAGAGTCTTTATTAATAGTTGATAGACAAACATTTAAAGATATAGAAGTTATTATTGTAAAGCCAATATAGAACACCTTTTGTTGGTTTATTTATTCTTCCTGATGATTATTATAAACTTACAAAGGATTTTCGGTACTATATGGAACAAGAACTTGTTTTCGAAGAGGAACTTGTTTCACCGAGCTGGACCCATGAAGTTTATCCTTTGGGGCACTTAGGGGATATAGATATTCATTTTCTACATTATTCTAGTATTGAAGAAGCACGGACTAAGTGGGAAAAAAGAAAAAACGCATAAATTGGGATAATCTATATTTTAAATTTGATAATAAAGATTCAGCTAGTGAAGAAATTTTAAATAAGATGGATAATCTTCCTTATTCTAATAAATTAATTTTAGTCAATCGTCCATATAAAAATTTGAAAAGTCAATGTGTTATTCCAGATCAGGAACATCTTCCAGAACTGGCTATTATGTCTGATCCATTAAATACTTTTGATATCATGGCTTGGTTAAAAAAAGGTGGCAATGCTCTTTAAGTGCAAGTTATTGCGCTGTAGCATATAAATCTATTTCCTACATATTTTTTAAATGTTCTACGAGTTAATTTGAAACGTTTAGCTTGTGGTATAATAGATTTATGGATAAAAAATATGAAAAAATCTCTCAGGATTTGGGAGTGACGTTAAAGCAAATTGATACCGTTCTAAGTTTGACAGCTGAAGGGGCGACTATTCCCTTTATCGCGCGTTATCGCAAGGACATGACTGGTAGTCTGGATGAGGTGGCGATTAAGGCTATTATTGATTTGGATAAAAGTCTGACAAATCTCAATGACCGTAAGGAAGCTGTCTTAGCTAAGATTCAAGAACAAGGTAAGTTGACCAAGGAATTGGAAGAAGCTATCTTAGTTGCCGAAAAATTAGCAGACGTTGAAGAACTCTATCTTCCTTATAAGGAAAAGCGTCGTACCAAGGCAACCATTGCCCGTGAAGCTGGACTCTTTCCTCTTGCTCGCTTGATTTTGCAGAATATAGTTGACTTAGAGAAAGAAGCTGAAAAGTTCGTCTGTGAAGGATTTGCGACTGGCAAGGAAGCCTTGACCGGTGCAGTTGATATTTTGGTCGAAGCCTTATCGGAAGATGTGACCTTGCGTTCTATGACTTATCAGGAAGTGCTGAGACACTCTAAACTTACTTCTCAAGCCAAGGATGAAAGTCTTGATGAAAAGCAGGTTTTTCAGATTTATTATGATTTTTCAGAGACAGTTGGAACTATGCAAGGCTATCGTACCTTGGCTCTCAATCGTGGGGAGAAACTTGGTGTCTTGAAGATCGGTTTTGAACATGCGACGGACCGTATTCTTGCCTTCTTTGCTGCTCGTTTCAAGGTGAAAAATGCCTATATAGATGAAGTTGTTCAGCAATCGGTTAAGAAAAAAGTCTTACCTGCTATCGAGCGCCGTATTCGGACAGAATTGACTGAAAAAGCGGAAGAAGGGGCTATCCAACTCTTTTCGGACAACCTACGCAATCTCCTCTTGGTTGCTCCACTGAAAGAGCGCGTGGTTCTTGGATTTGACCCTGCCTTTCGTACAGGTGCCAAGCTAGCTGTCGTGGATGCAACAGGAAAAATGCTGACAACACAGGTCATTTATCCTGTTAAACCAGCATCAGCTCGTCAAATCGAAGAAGCCAAGAAAGATCTGGCAGATTTGATTGGTCAATATGGCGTGGAAATTATTGCCATCGGAAATGGTACTGCTAGTCGTGAAAGTGAAGCCTTTGTGGCGGAAGTTCTGAAAGATTTTCCTGAGGTTAGTTATGTCATCGTAAATGAAAGTGGTGCTTCTGTCTATTCTGCCAGTGAACTTGCTCGTCAGGAGTTTCCAGATTTGACCGTTGAAAAACGCTCTGCCATTTCTATCGCCCGTCGTTTGCAGGACCCCCTTGCTGAATTGGTTAAAATCGATCCTAAGTCAATTGGTGTCGGTCAATACCAACACGATGTCAGTCAGAAGAAACTATCTGAGAGTCTGGACTTTGTTGTCGATACAGTGGTTAACCAAGTTGGTGTCAATGTCAATACAGCTAGCCCAGCTCTTCTTTCACACGTAGCTGGACTCAACAAAACTATCTCTGAAAATATTGTCAAATACCGCGAGGAAGAAGGAAAAATCACTTCACGCGCCCAAATCAAGAAAGTTCCTCGTCTGGGAGCCAAGGCCTTTGAGCAGGCTGCTGGTTTCCTTCGTATCCCTGAAAGTAGCAATATCCTTGATAATACAGGAGTTCACCCAGAGAATTACACTGCAGTTAAGGAACTCTTCAAACGTTTAGATATTAAAGACCTAAACGAAGAAGCCCAAAGCAAACTCAAGTCCCTTTCAGTCAAGGAAATGGCTCAAGAGCTAGACCTCGGTCCAGAAACCCTTAAAGATATCATTGCAGATCTTCTCAAACCAGGTCGAGATTTCCGTGATTCCTTTGACGCACCTGTGCTTCGCCAAGATGTCCTAGATATCAAAGACCTAGTGGTAGGTCAGAAGCTAGAAGGTGTTGTGCGTAACGTTGTTGACTTCGGTGCCTTCGTTGATATCGGGATTCACGAGGACGGCTTGATTCATATTTCTCATATGAGTCGCAAGTTTATCAAACACCCTAGTCAAGTGGTGTCAGTTGGAGATTTGGTGACCGTTTGGGTCAAGAAAATTGATACTGAACGTGAAAAAGTTAATCTGTCGCTCCTCGCTCCAAATGAAACTGACTGATTATGTCAAGCAGGTTTCACTAGAAGACTTCGGGAGAGCTTTTATCCATCATGTCCAGTGGAATAGGCGTCTACGTTCGACAGGTGGGCGATTTTTCCCCAAAGATGGGCATCTGGATTTTAATCCCAAGGTTTATCAGAAACTGGGTATGGAGGTTTTTAGGAAAATTGTCCGACATGAACTCTGTCATTATCACCTCTATTTTCAAGGGAAGGGATATCAACACAAGGATCGAGATTTTAAGGAACTTTTGAAAGCGGTGGATGGATTACGCTTTGTGCCCTCCTTGACAAATAGCCACTCTAAACCACTCAAACTTTATCGTTGTCAATCCTGCCAGCAAAGTTATCATCGCAAGCGAAGGATTGATACCAAATGCTATCGCTGTGGACTTTGTCGAGGTAAATTGCTTCTGATAAATCAGCCTGAGGACTGATGAAAGCCGAGCCTACCCGTGATATACTATGTCTAACCTAACAGAAAGAGGAAATATCATGAACAGTAAATTTTATAAAATGAGACGAAATCGCATGATTTCAGGAGTTCTGGCGGGTCTGTCAGACAAGTGGAACTTTGATGTTACCCTGGTTCGTTTTCTATTTGCTATTTTTACAGTCGCAAACTTTGGACTTGGCGTGATTATCTATATCATCCTAGCTTCTATCATGCCAACCAAGGAAGAAATCGAAGCAGAAATGTACGGAACAGGCCCACGCAAACGCAAAGAAGCCCAAGCTATTGACGACAATGAAGGCTGGTTTTGGTGAGGTTTAACAAAAGATTTGGAATAAGCAAAAAGCTTTAAATCAATAGTCTAAACTGCTTGATTTAAAGCTTTTTTACTTTTAATAAGATTTTCTCAGCCTCATATACAAATTAAAAATATTATTTTAAACTCAGTTTTTTAATCTGTTTTTTCTTGCTGAGACAATACATTTTTTGAAAAATGGTGGATGCTGATAACAACTGATAGCCAGCAAATAGCATAAGCAGTAGCTGTAAATTCTGTACCGATAAAGTATGTTTTTTCAACTAAGAGCTGACCGATGAATGGAGAGAGGAGATAGAGAAGTCCGATGAGTATATGTTCTTTGTGTTTCATTAAAGCGCACCTTCTTTCCTTATAGGTTGATCGACTTGCAAGTGTTAAATTTAATGGTATGTTATCTAGGTAAGCTTACTCAAATGTTAGTTTCCGCTTCCTCCTTTCCAAAGTAAGCCTTTTCACACTTATATTTTACAATTTTAAAAATAGGAAATCAAATCATTTTCTAAGTAATTTTGCTTACATTTCCCCCAATCTTACAAAAATGTAAGATTAAAGTCTCTTTTGTAAGGTTAGGTTATGGCAAGCGGTCTTTTTTTGATGTAAACTAGACTCATAAAGAACAAAGGAGTAACATCATGAAACAAATCTTACATAAGAAAACAAGAAAACCAAACCATAAAGATATCGAGCGTGTTCAACTGGGATGCGCTATGATGCAAGCAACATTTCATTTGATGGGATATTAAGAAAGGAGATTCTCATGACACTTTTAGATGTAAAACACGTTCAAAAAATTTATAAAACTCGTTTTCAGGGCAACCAAGTAGAGGCCCTCAAGGATATTCACTTTACCGTCGAAAAGGGCGACTACGTTGCCATCATGGGTGAGTCTGGTTCTGGTAAATCAACTCTTCTCAATATCCTAGCTATGCTGGATAAACCAAGTCGTGGACAAGTTTACCTGAACGGAACAGATACAGCAACCATTAAAAATTCACAGGCTTCTAGCTTCCGTCGTGAAAAGCTAGGATTTGTCTTCCAAGACTTTAACTTGCTAGATACTCTGTCTGTTAAAGACAATATCCTGCTTCCGCTTGTCTTGTCAAGAAGACCTATTACAGAGATGATGAAGAAATTGGTGGTGACAGCTGAGAATCTAGGCATCAACCAATTGCAAGAGAAGTATCCTTACGAGATTTCTGGTGGTCAGAAACAGCGTGTAGCAGTAGCACGTGCCATCATCACAGAGCCAGAAATTCTCCTTGCGGACGAGCCAACAGGAGCGCTTGACTCCAAGTCATCTGCAGCTCTTCTTGATGTTTTTGATGAAATCAATGAGCGTGGCCAAACCATTCTCATGGTAACCCACTCAACAGCAGCAGCTAGCAGGGCTAAGCGTGTGCTCTTTATCAAGGATGGCATTCTTTACAATCAAATCTACCGTGGAGAGAAGACAGAGCGTCAGATGTTCCAAGAAATTTCTGATACCTTGACTGTCATGGCAAGCGAGGTGAATTAGTATGTTTCGATTAACCAATAAGTTAGCGGTATCGAACTTGATTAAAAACCGCAAACTCTACTATCCTTTTGCGCTGGCTGTTCTCTTGGCAGTCACCGTCACCTATCTCTTTTACTCTCTAACCTTCAATCCCAAGATTGCTGAAATCCGTGGAGGATCAACCATTCAAGCTACACTTGGATTTGGTATGTTTGTCGTCACCCTTGCGTCAGCCATTATCGTCCTCTATGCCAATAGTTTTGTCATGAAAAACCGTTCCAAGGAACTAGGGATTTATGGAATGTTGGGCTTGGAGAAACGTCACCTGATCAGTATGACCTTTAAGGAGTTAGTGGTATTTGGGATTCTAACTGTTGGAGCAGGTATCGGTATTGGAGCCTTGTTTGACAAGTTAATTTTCGCTTTCTTGCTCAAACTGATGAAATTGAAGGTGGAACTGGTCGCTACCTTCCAGATGAAAGTTGTCATTACAGTACTTGTTGTCTTCGGTTTGATTTTCCTAGGCCTCATGTTCCTGAATGCCCTTCGAATCGCCCGTATGAATGCCCTCCAGCTCTCGCGTGAGAAAGCTAGCGGTGAGAAAAAAGGTCGCTTCCTTCCTCTCCAAACGATTCTTGGTTCCATTAGTTTAGGGATTGGCTACTATCTTGCCCTTACGGTAAAAGATCCTCTTACAGCCTTAACAACCTTCTTCATAGCTGTTTTACTGGTTATCTTTGGTACTTATCTATTGTTTAATGCAGGAATTACCGTTTTCCTTCAAATCTTAAAGAAAAACAAGAAATACTATTACCAACCTAATAACCTCATCTCTGTTTCCAACTTGATTTTCCGTATGAAGAAAAATGCGGTTGGACTAGCAACTATCGCTATTTTGTCAACAATGGTTTTGGTAACCATGTCAGCAGCGACAAGCATTTTCAATTCCGCAGAAAGCTTTAAAAAAGTTCTAAATCCTCATGATTTTGGGGTTTCAGGGCAAAATGTTGAAAAAGAAGACTTGGACAAACTCTTGAGCCAGTTTGCAAGTGACAAAGGTTATCAGATTAAAGAAAAAGAAGTGTTTCGTTACACTTACTTTGGTGTTGCGAACCAAGAAGGAAATAAGTTAACCCTTTTTGAAAAAGGACAAAACCGTGTCCAACCCAAAACAGTTTTCATGGTATTTGACCAAAAAGATTATGAAAATATGACTGGTCAAAAACTGTCTCTATCAGGAAATGAGGTCGGACTCTTTGCAAAGAATGAGGGAGTTAAAGAACAGAAAACTCTAACTCTGAATGATCATCAATTTTCTGTAAAAGAAGAATTTAATAAAGATTTCATTGTGAACCATGTCCCAAATCAGTTTAATATTTTGACTGCTGATTACAATTACCTTGTTGTTCCAGATTTACAAGCCTTTTTGGATCAATTCCCAGATTCGGCTATCTATAATCAGTTTTACGGTGGTATGAATGTAATAAATGTCAGTGAAGAAGAACAACTCAAGGTCGCTGAGGAGTATGAAAAATACCTCAATCAATTTAATGCTCAATTAGACACAGAAGGTAGCTATGTTTATGGTAGCAATCTAGCAGATGCTAGTTCTCAGATGAGTGCCCTCTTTGGTGGTGTCTTCTTTATCGGTATTTTCCTATCCATTATCTTTATGGTCGGAACCGTTCTGGTCATCTATTACAAACAAATTTCTGAAGGCTATGAAGACCGTGAACGCTTTATTATCTTGCAGAAAGTCGGTTTAGATCAAAAGCAAATCAAGCAAACCATCAACAAGCAGGTTTTAACTGTTTTCTTCCTTCCTTTGCTCTTTGCCTTCATACATCTCGCCTTTGCCTACCATATGCTTAGTCTGATTCTAAAAGTGATTGGTGTAATAGATACGAATATGATGTTGATTGTGACCTTGTCTATCTGCGCTATCTTCCTCATCGCCTATGTGCTGATTTTCATGATTACTTCAAGAAGTTATCGCAAGATTGTCCAAATGTAAAAAAGATACCTCGACTTCAAAATCGAGGTATTTCTTGTATTTTATACTCAATGAAAATCAAA
>NZ_VMMV01000107.1:0-1106 GCF_013277375.1 Streptococcus sp. 3613 | reverse complement strand
CATATATACGGCAAGGCGAAGCTGACGTGGTTTGAAGAGATTTTCGAAGAGTATTAAATGCTGAAAAGTTGTCCGAGCAGAAAGGTAACTCCCATAGTCAAGAGGCCAATAGCTAAGTTCCGAATCATAGCTGTTTTGGTAGGTGCTTTTCCAAGTCTAGCACTTGTGTAACCAGTGAGAAGAAGGGCCACACCGACGATAAGGACAGTAGCAGGGATGCGGTATTCACTTGGGAAAATGGTAATTGAAAGCATTGGTGGTAAGCTACCAAGGAAAAAGGCAACAAAGCTGGAAATGGCAGCGTGCCAAGGATTGGTAAACTCTTCATACTCTATCCCGTATTTTTCCTCTACCAAAGCCTTGAGTGGATTTTTAAGAAATGCCTTATTTGTCAAGAGCTGGGCAGAGGTTTCACATTCTCCATTTTGGATATAGGCAGCATAGAGGGATTTTTTGGCTAGTTCCATATCTTGGTTTAGCAAGACTTGCTCACGCGCAACGGCAGCTTCTTCGGTATCTTTTGGAGTTGAAACGGATACATATGCTCCACCAGCCATTGAAAAGGCACCAGCTAAGATAGCCGCAAACCCTGATAAAAAGATAATCCAGATATTGGTCGTGGCACTGGCAACTCCGATAACCACACCAGCAATGGAAATAATTCCATTGTTAGCATCAAGAACACCCGCACGCAGGATATTTAAACGACCTGCAAAATTTGAATCAATTTCGTGATTTGTTTCTGACATACTATTCTCCTTTTTATCCAGTATAAAGGAAAGAGGTAATGAAATCAATCTTTTAAAAGTATCTGAAAAAAGTTGCACGATTTTAATGATATAAAAATGTCGACATCTTTTCTGATAGATCAAACACCGAAGGTAAAGAGTATAGAATAGCATAAAAAATTTTAAATTAAATAGGATAAACATTTTGTTCACTTTATAATCGTTTACAAGAGAATAATGAGTATTAAATGAAAGTTCTATAATGAAGTTAGCCACCCAGCCCTCCTAAAAATTAGATGTTTTAACTAGCTTATAGCTAGCCCTCGATTTCATTTGATAAGAGGCTTGATGCTGTTAGGCTGACAAGCCAAGGCTAAG
>NZ_VMMV01000106.1:0-3223 GCF_013277375.1 Streptococcus sp. 3613 | reverse complement strand
TTTTTCCTTTCTGTTGATAGGCTAGTAGCAGACGATTGATTTGTCTTTTAGAAAGATTGAGTTCGACACAGGCTCGATTCTTTGTTTTCTTTCCTTGGTCTATAGCTTTTATCACAAGATATTTTTTCGTTTTATTCATATTCAGTTGGATACTTTTCATACGACTATTTTATCAAATGGGACATTTTCACGTTCGATTTACTAAAGACATTATCACATTCGAATTACAAAACAGAAAAAATAAAATGTTTTTCCTTGCAAAATTCGGGGGGGGGGGTGGTATAATTATCACTAGACTGTATATTCTTCATAGGAGGTACAGTGGGGTAAATAGTCGTAAGTTGCTATTTATATATTAGACTTTCCTGCGAAACAAAATATGGTATAGTAGTTCTATGAATTATGAAGCAAGTAAACAACTAACTGATGCACGATTTAAGCGTCTTGTTGGTGTTCAGCGTACCACTTTTGAAGAGATGTTAGCTGTATTAAAAACAGCTTATCAACTTAAACACGCAAAAGGTGGACGAAAACCTAAACTAAGCCTAGAAGACTTTCTTATGGCGACTTCAATATGTGCGAAAATATCGAACTTATGAACAAATTGCGGCTGATTTTGGTATCCACGAAAGCAACTTACTCCGTCGGAGCCAATGGGTTGAAGTAACTCTTGTTCAAAGTGGTTTTACGATTTCAAGAACTCCTCTCAGTTCTGAGGACACGGTAATGATTGATGCGACGGAAGTAAAAATCAATCGTTCTAAAAAAAGAATTAGCAAATTATTCTGGTAAAAAGAAATGCCACGCTATGAAGGCTCAAGCGATTGTCACAATTCAAGGGAGAATTGTTTCTTTGGATATCGCTGTGAACTGTTGTCATGATATGAAGTTGTTCAAAATGAGTCGCAGAAATATCGGACAAGCTGGTAAAATCTTGGCTGACAGTGCTTATCAAGGGCTCATGAAGATATATCCTCAAGCACAAACTCCACGTAAATCCAGCAAACTCAAGCCGCTAACAGCTGAAGATAAAGCCTGTAACCATGCGCTATCCAAGGAGAGAAGCAAGGTTGAGAACATCTTTGCCAAAGTAAAAACGTTTAAAATGTTTTCAACAACCTATCGAAATCATCGTAAACGCTTCGGCTTACGAATGAACTCGATTGCTGGCATTATCAACCGTGAACTAGGATTCTAGTTTTGCAGGAAGTCTAGTTTTACAATCTACAAGTTGATTCACTTTCTATTATGTATTATTATGATAGTGGTAAACAAAACAGAGAGGAGTTCTATATGACACCAGAAGAAGTCTATATGACAGAGTGATTGGAAAAGCAAATCACCTGCTTTCAGAGGAAAAGTTTCCAGCATCGCAGACGCTACAAGGTCTTGGAGATTGCTGAGATTGTTTCCGGTTTTTTGATTGCGATTTTTTGTGCCATTCCCATGTCGGGCGATTACTATCGCCTTGTCTCTGTTGTGCTTTCAAGCATGGGGTTGCTTTGTGAGGGATTGCTTGGTATTTATAATAGCAAGGAACACTGGATATCCTATCAGAAGGCAGCGCAACTTTTAGAACGAGAAAAGTTTCTCTACCAGTGTCTGACTGAGAAATAAATACGCAGGTGAAAGCAAGCCTTCTACATTCTTTGTCAAGATCTGTGAAGGGATAATCTCTGACGAAATAATCAAGTGGGAAGGCATCCAGTCTAAAGAAGCGGGTGTGCCTGCGGAAACTCCACTCCAATGCAAGAAAAATCGAGGGGGTAAAAGAAAACCTATAGTCAGGGAAAGAATAGCCTGACTGGAAAGCAGTATGAAAAAATGGAATTTACAGCGTAAAACAACTCAAGGTCCGGTTTGTTTTTTGTGCTTAAAAGACAGGAACTTCCTTGAAACTTGAGTTTGTCTCGGTGCATTTGAAAGAAAACTCAGTTTAGACGGAGACTGTTAAACAAGCTTATGGTCTAACCAGTACGGATGTGGTTGAGTAGCTAGTAGATGGTTTTTTAGAAATGGAAAGAGTGCAGATTTCAATGTTTCAACACCTAAAGGAAGATAACTAGGAGGTGATTAAGGTTAAAACAAAACGGATAAATGGTGATTTATTTTCAGGTCTTATCGCTGATGTCGACGAAGAAATCATGAATAGCGATGACAATCGTTTAGCTATCGATAGGATTGTCATCCAACATAATGGCGGTTTGAGCGATGAAGGAGCACCTGGTATGTATCTACAGGCGTTGGTACCTCTGCTTATTACCAGGCTTGGACTATCCAGAGCATGGTTTTTGCCCTGTAGGAGTCTTTGCCATCATTGATACCCAGGAAGCAGACGGCTACACTTGAGGCTTTCTGAAGTCAGAAAAAAGCTGGCTGGCCTTGGAGTTCACAGAAAGAATTACTTAGAACATAAGGAGAAAAATAATTGTTGAAATTGATACAAAATAAGAAAAAAGGTGGAGAGAAAGCCTTTCGCTACTCTCTCAGAAAATTTAAATTTGGCGCGGCTTCTGTGTTGGTAGGACTCTCCTTTTTAGGCAGTGATATATCTACCGTTTCCGCTCATTTTGAAACGGTAGATAATGTGACCTATCTTGGGGATACACCTAAAGAAGTTGAGAATGCTAAGCAATCAGTACAAGTAAGGACTGAGATATCAAAAAATGGCAAGCATGTAAAATATACAATACTTTTCAATAAAAATTATGAATACTGGGCTAGGCCAGGACTTACTGCTTGGTTACCAACTGGTTTGGACCATCGGACGGTTAGGATTAGAACTTATAATTCTGATGGAAAAACAGGGGGAGGGGGATTGCCGTGGAAATTAGTGCACGATTTGGGAGTGCATGAATTTCCTGGTGCGACAAGAGAATTAGTTTTTAATCCTGATTTTGACCCTAGAAACGAAGGAAAATGGAATGAATTTTGGGAAAAAATAGGAAAGGTTGGTTCAGGTTCCGATATTCCAACTGAGTGGAAAGAAAAAAATCAGTTACTGTTTGGTATCAATTCATGGGAAAATTTTTCTCACAATGCTTACAAGTGGGAAATAGAAGCGGATGTTCAAGATGGGGTAGTGGCTTCACAATTACCTGTCGTAGCTGGAATTGTACAGCCTCGTTCAAGATATCCTCGCTATGTTGCAGTAGGACCTAATGAAACAGTAGATACCGACGGAGACGGTCTGACTGACAAGCAGGAAGTTGATAAGGGTACG
>NZ_VMMV01000105.1:0-4949 GCF_013277375.1 Streptococcus sp. 3613 | reverse complement strand
GGCTATCTTGAAAAAGAAAGTAACAGATTTATTAAGGGAAGTCCCAACTATTTTTGAATGTTTGGAACGCTTTTTAAAACTAAATGACTATAAAAAGAAATGCCACGCTATGAAGGCTCAAGCGATTGTCACAAGTCAAGGGAGAATTGTTTCTTTGGATATCGCTGTGAACTATTGTCATGATATGAAGTTGTTCAAAATGAATCGCAGAAATATCGGACAAGCTGGTAAAATCTTGGCTGACAGTGGTTATCAAGGGCTCATGAAGATATATCCTCAAGCATAAACTCCACGTAAATCCAGCAAACTCAAGCCGCTAATAGCTGAAGATAAAGCCTATAACCATGCGCTATCTAAGGAGAGAAGCAAGATTGAGAATATTTTTGCCAAAGTAAAAACGTTTAAAATGTTTTCAACAACCTATCGAAATCATCGTAAACGCTTCGGCTTACGAATGAATTTGATTGCTGGTATTATCAATCATGAACTAGGATTCTAGTTCTGCAGGAAGTCTAATCAAGAGGAAAGTAAATGACGATTAAGGTAATTGCGACAGATATGGATGGGACCTTGCTGGATGCTAGAGGCCAGCTTGATCTCCCACGCTTGGAAAAGATTGTGGATCAGTTGGATCAAAGGGGGATTCGTTTTGTCATCGCGACAGGGAATGAAATTCACCGCATGAGGCAACTACTGGAGCACTCGGTGGATCGAGTGGTTCTGGTTGTTGCCAATGGTGCTCATATTTTTGAAAACAATGAATTGATTCAGGCTCAGACTTGGGATGATGCCATTGTCGATAAGGCTTTGGCTCATTTCGAGGGTCGAGCGTGTCAGGATCAATTTGTTGTAACAGGGATGAAGGGTGGTTTCGTCAAGGAAGGTACCATTTTTACAGACCTTGAAAGTTTTATGACTCCAGAAATGATTGAAGAATTCTACCAACGAATGAATTTTGTGGATGAATTAACCTCTGACCTCTTTGGTGGTGTGCTCAAGATGAGTATGGTTGTTGGTGAGGAACGTTTGAATTCGGTATTGGAAGAAATCAATGACCTCTTTGATGGCCGTGTTCGGGCTGTATCGAGTGGCTATGGTTGCATTGATATCCTCCAAGCTGGAATTCATAAAGCATGGGGCTTGGAAGAATTACTCAAGCGTTGGGACTTGAACCCCCAACAAATCATGGCTTTTGGTGATAGTGAAAATGATGTTGAAATGCTTGAAATGGCTGGAATTGCCTATGCGATGGAAAATGCTGATGACAAAGCCAAAGCTGTGGCGACGGCTCTAGCGCCAGCCAATAGCCAAGGAGGAGTTTACCAAGTATTGGAAAACTGGTTAGAAAAAGGAGAATGAAGTAGCAGTACAGTTATTAGAAAATTGGTTACTAAAGGAACAAGAAAAAATCCAAACCAAGTATCGTCACCTAAATCAGGTTTCAGTTGTAGAGCCAGATATTCTTTTTATTGGGGATTCCATTGTCGAATATTATCCTCTGCAGGAGTTGTTTGGGACTTCAAAGACAATTGTCAATCGAGGAATTTGTGGCTATCAGACAGGACTGTTATTAGAGAATCTGGATGCGCATCTGTACGGTGGGGAGGTAGATAAAATTGTCCTTTTAATTGGGACGAACGATATTGGAAAAGATGTGCCTGTGAATGAGGCTCTCAATAATCTCGAAGCTATCATCAATCCATTGCTCGCGATTATCCACTGACTGAGATAAAATTACTTTCCATTTTGCCAGTTAATGAAGGCGAGGAGTATAAGCAGACAGTCTATATCCGCACGAATGAAAAAATTCAGAACAGGAATCACGCCTATCAAGAGCTTGCTTCTGCCTATATGCAGGTGGAATTTTTGTCAGTTTTTGACAGTTTGACAGACCAGGCGGGCCAACTAAAAAAAGAATATACAACTGATGGACTGCACCTCAGTGTTGCTGGTTATCAGGTTTTGACAAAAGCCTTGAAAGGCTATCTTTACTAAATAGCTAAATAAAGTTAAATTTGAGCATAATATCTTGTAAAAAATTCTAAAATCCTTTAAAATAAAAAGTGATGGAGGAATTTATGAATGTAAATCAGATTGTACGGATTATTCCTACTTTAAAAGTTAATAATAGAAAATTAAATGAAACATTTTATATTGAAACCCTTGGCATGAAGGCCTTGTTAGAGGAATCAGCCTTCCTATCACTAGGGGACCAAACAGGTCTTGAAAAGCTGGTTTTAGAAGAAGCACCAAGCATGCGTACTCGTAAGGTAGAGGGACGAAAAAAACTGGCTAGATTGATTATCAAGGTGGAAAATCACTTAGAAATCGAGGGACTCTTATCTAAAACAGATTCGATTCATCGATTATATAAAGGTCAAAATGGCTACGCTTTTGAAATTTTTTCACCAGAAGATGATTTGATTTTGATTCATGCAGAAGATGACAGAGCAAGTCTAGTAGAAGTAGGAGAAAAGCCTGAATTTCAAACAGATTTGGCATCAATCTCTTTAAGTAAATTTGAAATTTTCATGGAATTACATCTCTCGATTGATATCGAAAGTTTCTTGGAACCATCTGAAATTGGGGCATCCCTTGATTTTATTCCAGCTCAGGGGAAGGATTTGACTGTGGACAATACGGTTACCTGGGACTTATCTATGCTCAAGTTCTTGGTCAATGAACTAGATATATCAAGTCTTCGCAAGAAGTTTGAGTCTACAGAATATTTTATTCCTAAGTCTGAAAAATTCTTCCTTGGAAAAGATAGAAATAATGTTGAATTGTGGTTTGAAGAAGTATGAAGTGGACCCAGATTATTAAAAAAATAGAAGAACAAATCGAGGCAGGGATTTATCCCGGAGCCTCTTTTGCGTATTTTAAGGACAATCAATGGACGGAGTTCTATATTGGCCAGAGTCACCCAGAGCATGGCTTGCAGACTGAGGCAGGACTAGTTTATGACCTAGCTAGTGTCAGCAAGGTTGTTGGCGTTGGCACCGTTTTTACCTTCTTGTGGGAAAAAGGCAAATTAGATATTGACAGACCGGTAACCGATTTTTTAGCTGAGAGTGATTATCCAGACATTACTATTCGTCAGCTCTTGACTCACGCAACAGATCTTGATCCTTTTATTCCCAATCGTGATCTTTTAACAGCCCCTGAATTAAAGAAAGCGATGTTTCATCTCAAGAGACGAAGTCAGCCAGCCTTTCTTTATTCAGATGTCCATTTTTTGCTGTTGGGCTTTATTTTGGAAAGAATCTTTAATCAAGATCTGGATGTGATTTTGCAGGAGCAAGTTTGGAAACCTTGGAAAATGAAGGAAACCCAGTTTGGACCTGTTGAGCTTGCTGTTCCAACAGTTAGAGGTGTAGAGGCAGGCATAGTGCATGATCCTAAGGCTCGTCTCTTGGGCAGACATGCTGGTAGTGCTGGTTTGTTTTCGACTGTAAAGGATTTACAAATCTTTTTAGAACACTATTTAGCAGATGATTTTGCAAGAGATTTGAGTCAAAATTTTTCTCCTTTGGATGACAAGGAACGTTCTTTGGCATGGAATTTGGAAGGAGATTGGCTAGACCATACGGGCTATACAGGTACCTTTATCATGTGGAATCGCCAGAAGCAAGAAGCGGCTATTTTCCTATCAAATCGTACCTATGAAAAGGATGAGAGGGCTCAATGGATTGTAGACCGCAATCAAGTGATGAACTTGATTCGCAAAGAAGAGTAAGGAGAGACATGTCAAATAGTTTAAAAGGGACTTTACTAACAGTTGTGGCAGGGATAGCTTGGGGCTTGTCAGGAACGAGTGGCCAATACCTGATGGCACACGGAATTTCAGCTCTGGTCTTGACCAACTTGCGCCTTTTAATCGCTGGTGGAATTCTCATGCTCTTGGCTTATGCCACTGCAAAGGATAAAATGCTGGCCTTTTTAACGGATAAGAAGAGTTTGCTGTCTCTTCTTATTTTTGCTCTAATTGGTCTATTCCTCAACCAATTCGCCTATCTAACTGCTATTCAGGAGACCAATGCAGGTACCGCGACAGTACTTCAGTATGTTTGTCCTGTCGGAATTTTGATTTATAGCTGTATCAAGGATAAGGTGGCACCGACACTGGGAGAGATTGTTTCTATCATATTAGCCATCGGAGGAACCTTCCTGATCGCAACACATGGGCAGGTGGACCAGTTATCCATGACACCTGCAGACCTGTTTTGGGGTCTCTTTTCTGCTCTGACTTACGCACTTTATATCATTTTACCCATAGCCTTGATTAAGAAGTGGGGGAGCAGTTTGGTCATTGGTGTGGGAATGGTTATAGCAGGTTTGGTTGCCCTTCCTTTTACAGGAGTTCTACAGACTACTATCCCAACAAGTCTTGATTTTCTCCTCGCTTTTGCGGGCATTATCCTTATCGGGACTGTCTTTGCCTATACAGCCTTTCTAAAAGGAGCCAGTCTGATTGGGCCGGTCAAGTCAAGTTTGTTGGCTTCAATTGAGCCAATTTCGGCTGTTTTCTTTGCTTTCCTAATCATGAATGAACAATTTTATCCCATTGATTTTCTTGGTATGGCAATGATATTGTTTGCTGTAACCCTGATTTCTTTGAAAGATTTAGTCTTAGAAAAATAAAAAGACTCTTTGTCGTCTGTGACAGAGAGTTTTTGCCTAGTATTTTATACTCAATAAAAATCAAAGAGCAAACTAGGAAACTAGCCGCAGACTGTACTTGAGTACGGCAAGGCGACGTTGACGCGGTTTGAAGAGATTTTCGAAGAGTATTAATTGTTTTCAAGATAAAATTCAAAACGTTCGCCTACATATTGACTTTTTACGTATTCAAAAGCAGTACCATCTTCTAGGTAGGAAACCTGAGTCAGACCAAGAATAGCATGTCCTTTTTCAACTTCTAAATAGTGGGCGATTTTTTCCTTAGCAAG